>NZ_CBDRFA010000016.1:0-123388 GCF_965343085.1 Nocardiopsis synnemataformans
GCCCGTCCGTTCGTTTCGGCGGTGCCGTCCCGGGCGCCTCCGCCGTCGCACGGCACGCGGTCAGCTCGGGCGACGGCTCCGGGGCAGGGTCTCCCTCAGCGCGATCCGGGTGTGCGTCTGCGCCGCTCCGGAGTGCTGCTTGAGGCGGCGCAGGAGGTGGTCGAGCGCCGCCGTGCCGGGGACGAACACGTGCAGCAGGTAGTCGTGGGGCCCGGTCATGTGCACGGCGTCGTGGATCTCGGGGATGTCCGCGATCCGGGCCAGGAACGTGTCGTGGTCGGCGCCGTTCCCAAGCCGCACGTCCACGTAGGCCTCCAGGCCGCAGGGCGGGAGAGGGGAGCCCTCGGCGAGGACGGCCCGGTAGCCGACGATGGTGCCGTCGCGCTCCAACCTGCGTACACGCGCGGCCGCGGCGTTCGCGCTCAGGCCCACGGCGGCACCGAGAGCGCTGAAGGAGATCCTGCCGTTCTCGCGCAGGATGCCGAGAATCCTGCTGTCGATGTCGTCCACGCGGGAAGAATATCCGTGGAACGGAGATCTTCTCCGCCGGTTCCGGGACACTGCGGCAGTCTGCCCGCATGGATACGGGAGAGCTGTTCGTCGCGGGGGTCCTCGCCGGACTCGGGGTGGCCATGCCCCTGGGCGCCATCGGAGTGCTGTTGGTCCGACAGGGGATCACCGGCGGGTTCGCCTCGGCCTCGGCGGGCGCGTTGGCGGTGGCCGCCGTCGACACGGCCTACTGCGTCGCCGCGGTCGTCCTCGGTTCGACGGTGGGAGCGTGGGCCGCGTCCTTGGGCAGGGCGCCCGTGGCCGTGGCCGGGATCGTGCTCGTCGCGCTGGGCGTCCACGGGCTGTGGCGGTCCCGGGGAGCGTTCCGGCCGAAGGTCCGCGGGCCGCGCCCGGGGCGCCCGGAGAAGGCCTCGGGGCCGGAGGCACTCCGGCAGACGGCCGCGGTGACCTCGAAGACGGTGCCGAGGACGCACACGGGGCGGGTGTTCCTTGTCTTCCTCGGTCTGACCGCCGTCAACCCGGTCACCCTGGTGTACTTCACCGCGCTCACCACCGCGCTGGAAGGGGTGGGCGCGGCGGTGTCGGCGGCGGCCGCCTTCGTCGCGGGGGTCGCCGCGGCCTCGGCGCTCTGGCAGCTCGCGCTCGCCGGAGCCGGTGCGTTTCTCGGGGGCAGGATCACCGAGCGGGCCCAGAAGACCGTCGGCGTGGTCGGCTCCCTCGTCGTCCTCGTCCTCGGCGCGGCCGCGTTCCTGCGGGCGACGGGCTGAGCCGTCACACGCCCGCGAGGTTCCAGCGAGCCGCCGTGCCCGACCCTGGTCCGGACTCCGGCGGTGCCGTCCCGGGCGCCGGTTGTCCACAGGCGCGAACCGGGGGTGGCGGAGCGGGTGCGGATGCGGTGTCCTGGATGTACGGGGGGCCTCCCACCCCGTCGGCACGGTGCTGCCCTCCGACAGGCCCGCCCCGCCCCGAGCCGCCCCGGTACGTCCCGGCCTGTTGTGGTCTCGGCCCGTCCCGGACTCAGTCCACGATGCGCTCGATGTTGATCTCCGTGGCCTCCGCACCCGTCCGGTGGTTGAGGACGAGCGTCCGCGGCTCCATGTCGTCGCGGAGTATGAACACCAGCTCGCCCTTCGCGGTGACCCCGGGGCGGATCCCGTCCGGGTCCCACAGCGGGTCCTCGACCTCGCGGACGGACGGCATCTGGGCGTTGACCGGCTCCCCGTTGGTCGTCATGTGCTGCGCCGTGTGTTCGAACTCCACCAGTTCGTCGCTGGTGTTGACCAGCTCCAGGTCCACCACGCAGTACTGGCCGGTCGAGGGCAGCTCCGAGCGGATGTTGTGCTCGGTCAGGCCGCAGCTGACCCCGCTGATCCAGTACTCGACCATGCGGTCGGCCGAGGCGCCCGACATCCCGCCGGGCACCTCGCTGGGCGCTTCCTCCTCGTTGGCACCGCCGGGGGACTCGTCGCCGGGCTCGGGATCCTGCGGTTCCTGGGCGGCGCCCGTCTGCTCGGAGGCGTCCCCCTGGGAGTCCCCGTCCCCGAAGAGCGACCAGTCGCTGAGGCTGGTCAGCACGGTCGCCATGATGACCAGCGCCGCCAGCAGCGCCACGGCGCCCAGAACCAGGGCCACGACCGTCCCCCTGCGCCGGTTCGGCGCGGCGGGCTGGTGTGGTGGCGGCGGCACCGGCGGAACGTAGGGCTGCGGACCCCGGCGGCCCGTCTGCTGGTCGGCCGGGGGAACCATCGGGATCGGACCGGTCGAGGCCGGGTGCGGCGCCTGGGGGGAACCGGGCACGGGCCGGGGCTGCTGCACCGGCCCGCCCTGGGGCTGCCCGCCCGGAGCCTGGACGCCGGGGGCCGGGCCGCCCTGCTGTTGCGCCTGGCCCCCCGGCGGGGGACCGGCCGGGTGGCCCGGCGGGGGCCCCTGCGGGCGCGGGTAGTTGCCCGTCTGGTGCGCGGGCGGAGGCATGGGCGGTGCGCCCTGGTACTGGCCGGGCGCCGGGTGCCGCATGCCCGTCATGGTCTGGCGCGGCCCCTGCTGGGGGTGGGGCATGCCGGGCGGGGGCACCGGCGGCAGGTTGGGCCGCCACGACTGGTGCAGCGCGTGGGAGACCATGTCGTTGGGGTTGCTGTTGTCCTCGCCGCCCGCCAGCTCCAGCAGCAGGTCCTGCGCGGTGGGACGGCGGCCCGGCTCCTTGGCCAGCGCGCGCGTCACCAGGCGGTCCAGGGGGCTGTCCAGGTTGCCGATCTGGGGTTCGGCGAACAGCACCCGTTTGCCCAGCGTCATCGCGTCGCCGTTGCCGAAGGGGTGGGTGCCGTTTCCAGCGAAGGCCACCAGGCAGCCCCAGGCGAAGATGTCCGCCGAGGTGGTGACCTTCTCCTCCAGCAGCTGCTCGGGCGCCATCCAGCCGGGGCTGCCCATGACGATGCCGGTCTGGGTGTGGTTGGTGGCGGTGTTCATCGCGCGGGCGATGCCGAAGTCGATCACCCGGGGCCCCGAGAGCGACAGCAGCACGTTGGCGGGCTTGAGGTCGCGGTGGACCAGCCCGGTGCGGTGGATGGCGGCCAGGGCGGCCGCCACGCCCAGCGCGAAGCCGTGCAGCGTCGAGGAGTCCAGGGGACCGTTCTCGGCGATGTGCTCGGCCAGGGCGGTGCCCGCGATGTACTCGGTGACCATGTAGGGACGGTTCTCGAACGTCCCGTGGTCGAGCACCTTGGCGGTGCAGAAGGAGGCGACCTTGCGGGCGTTCTCCATCTCGTCGCGAAAGCGCGCCCGCGTCGCCTCGTCGAAGGCGAGCTCCGGGCGGATGACCTTGATGGCTACCTGGTTGTTGCGCTCGGGAGTGCTGCCCAGGTAGACGGTTCCCATGCCGCCGCTACCCAGCTTGCCGGACAGCACGTAGGGACCGATGGTGGCCGGATCCCCGGCGGCCAGCGGTTCCAGGTTCTTCGGGAGCCCATCCGACGGCAAGCGACCCTCCCCGACGGTGTCCAAACTCCGCCTTGCCCCAAGGTAGCGGTGTTTGTGCCCGGATTCCCACTCACGGGCCTGACTGGGCCGTTCTGGGGGCGGGCGGAAACTGACATGACAGTGGTGACGATCCCCGAACCGCGTCCGGGGTTCCCGTTTTCCTCTGACGGCGTACGCGCCGACGGAAGGCGGTGAACACACCGACGCCCCTGGAGGGCTCTGTGTTCACGCAAGGTGGGGGTTCCTTTACGATTGGGGACTCGTGACCGTTAATACCACCGTAACCGTGCGGGTCCCCGCGAAGGTGAACCTCCAGTTGGCGGTGGGGCCCAGACGTGAGGACGGGTTCCACGACCTCGTCAACGTGTTCCACGCCGTCTCACTGTTCGATGAGGTTACCGTCCAGGCGGCTTCCTCGCGCCGACCGAGCCCGTCCGGCGGTGTCGGATCCGCCGCCGCCGAGGTCTTCGCCGGACTGACCGCGAGCGGTGCGCTGGGGTCCCACCTGTCCCGCGTGCCCCTGGACGGATCCAACCTGGCCGCGAGCGCCGTGACCCTGCTGGCGGAGCGGACCGGCCGGGGTTTCCCGGTCACGGTCCACCTGGACAAGCACATCCCGGTGGCGGGCGGCATGGCCGGGGGCAGCGCGGACGCCGCGGCCGCCCTGCTGGCCTGCGACCGCCTGTGGGGCTGCGACCTGCCGTTGGAGGAGCTGGTGGGGTACGCGGCCGACCTGGGCAGCGACGTGCCCTTCGCGCTGTTGGGCGCCACGGCGGTGGGCATGGGGCGCGGGGAGATCCTGCGGCCGATGACCAGCCCGGGAAGGTTCCGGTGGGTCTTCGCGCTGTCGGCGCACGGCCTGTCCACGGCCAGCGTGTTCGCCGAGTACGACCGCATCCGGCCGGACGCCCCCGAACCCCGGCGGGACCGTGCGCTGGCCGACGCGCTCGCCAGCGGCGATCCGGCGGCCCTGGGTGCCGCGCTGACCAACGACCTCCAGGAGGCCGCGCTCTCGCTGCTGCCCGAACTGGAACGCACCCTCAAGACCGGCGCCGGAGCGGGGGCCCTGGGCTCCCTGGTGTCGGGGTCCGGTCCGACCTGCGCCTTCCTGGTCGGCGGGGGTGACGAGGAGGAGTCGGTCGTCGCGGAGCGGGAGGCCGCGGTGGTGGCGGCGCTGGAGGGCAGCGGACTGTGCGAGCAGGTCGTGACGGCGTACGGGGACGTCCTCGGGGCCACTGTCCTGTGACCTAAATCACTCCTGCGTTTCCTGGTCGGAGGCGGCCCGCGCCAGTTGACCTCAACCTTTGTTGTGGTTCAACACTGGTGGACATGACGACCGCAACCGCCCTCTCGCGCTACGCCGACCTGCCCGCCCTCATCGGGTTCATGGAGGGTGACGAGAAGCACAAAGGAGCGGCCCACTCCACGCTCGACGTGGTGTGGGTGCTCTACGACCGTGTGCTGTCCGTCACCCCCGAGACCGCCGACGATCCGGCCCGGGACCGCTTCCTGCTCTCCAAGGGGCACGGCCCCGCGGCCTTCTACGCCGTGCTCGCGGCCAAGGGCTTCCTGGACGTGCCGACGCTGCGCGGCTGGACCGCCTTCGACTCGCCGCTCGGCCACCACCCGGACCGGCTGCTCGTGCCGGGGGCGGAGATCGGCAGCGGGTCGCTCGGTCACGGACTGCCCCTGGGGCTGGGCAGCGCGCTCGGCCTGCGCGCCCGGGGGATCCGCCGCGCGGACGGCGCGCGGCCCCGCGTCGTGGTGCTCGTCGGCGACGGCGAACTCGACGAGGGCAGCAACCACGAGGCCATCGCGGTCGCCGGACGGCTCGGCGTGGACAACCTCACCGTCGTCGCCGTGGACAACGCCTCCTCCGGCCACGGGTGGCCGGGCGGGATCGGCGCCCGCTTCGAGGTCGAGGGCTGGGAGGCCCGTGACGTCTCCGGACGCGACCACGACGCCCTGTACGGGGCACTCACCCGACCCCACCCCGGACGGCCGCTGGCCGTCGTCGCCCGCGTCCGTTCCTAGGAGAGCCTCATGCGTGACACCTTCGCCGCCACCGTCAACCGGGCCATGGACACCGACCCCCGCCTGACCGTCGTCCTGGCCGCCATCTCCGCGGGCATGTTCCGGGGCGCCGCCGCCCGCCACCCCGGGCGGGTGATCGACGTGGGCATCCGCGAGCAGGCCATGATCGGCGTGGCCGGGGGACTGGCCCTGACCGGGATGCGTCCGGTCGTGCACAGCTACGCGCCGTTCCTGGTGGAGCGGCCCTTCGAACAGGTCAAGTTGGACCTGGGCCACCAGGGCGTCGGCGCCGTCCTGGTGAGCATCGGCGGCTCCTACGACGCCGCGGAGGAGGGGCGCACCCACCAGGCGCCCGGCGACGTGGCGCTGCTGGACACCCTGCCGGGGTGGACCGTGTACGCGCCCGGGCACCCCGACGAGGTGCGCGCCGCCCTGGAGGCCGCTCTGCCGGGTGAGGACCGCGTGTACGTGCGGCTGTCGGGGACCTCCAACCGCGCGGCGATGCCGTTGGACGGACGCCTCAGCGTGGTGCGGACGGGCTCGCCGCGCTCGGCCGGGGTGGTGGTGGCGGTCGGGCCGATGCTGGACCGGGTGCTGGAGGCCACCGCCGACCTGGACGTGACGGTCGCCTACACGGCCACCGTGCGCCCCTTCGACCGTGAGGGGCTGAGCACGCTCGTCGGCGCGGCGGGCAACGCCGACGTGCTGGTGGTGGAGCCCTACCTGCGCGGGACCTCGGCGCACGAGGTCGCCGCGGCGCTGGCCGACCGGCGTCACCGCCAGCTGGGCCTGGGCGTGGCCCGGGACCGCGAGGTGCGCGCCTACGGGACCCCGGTGCAGCACGCCCAGGCGCACGGGCTGGACACCGAGGGCATCGCCAAGTCCGCCCGGACCTTCTTCCTGGTGTGACCTGTTGCTGGTGTGACCCGCGGGCCCCGCGTCCCGGCACCCGCCTCCGCGGCGACCGTTACTTGACGGCGCCCATCGACAGGCCGCGCACGAGCTGGCGCTGGGCCGCCCAGCCGATCACCACGATGGGCAGCGACGCCATGACGGCGGCCGCCGCCAGCTGTGCCACGAACAGTCCCTCGCTCGTGATGAAGCCGGTCAGGAACACCGGGACGGTCGCGGCCCGGGCGGCGGTCAGGTTGACGGCGAAGAAGAACTCGTTCCAGGCGAAGATCATGCAGATCAGCGCGGTCGCCGCGATGCCCGGGGCCATCACCGGCATCATCACCGACCACAGCACGCGCGCCAGCCCGGCGCCCTCCACCCGGGCCGCCTCCACGATCGCCTTGGGCACCTCCAGGAAGAACGACCGCAGCATCCACACCGCGATGGGCAGGTTCATCGCCGTGTACAGCACCACCAGGGTCCACACGTTGTCCAGCATCGACAGGTGCGCGGCGGCGACGTAGATCGGCACCACGACTGCCACCACCGGCAGCATCTTCGTCGAGATGAAGAAGAACAGCACGTCCTGGGTCCGCTTGACCGGGGACACCGACAGCGCGTAGGCGGCGGGCAGCCCGAGCAGCAGCACCAGGAGTGTGGACGCCAGGGTGGCGATCATCGAGTTGCCCAGGTACGGCAGGAAGTCCGCGCCCAGGACGGTGGAGAACCGGTCCAGCGTCGGCTGGAAGAAGAGCGTCGGCGGGTCGGTCGCGGCCTGGTTCTCCTCCTTGAACGCCGTCAGCACCAGCCACAGCACCGGGAACACGAAGACCAGTCCCACGGCCCACGTGAACACGGTGAGGGCGGCGCCCCCCAGACGGGCCCGGGAGCGGCGGGCCCCGCGCGGCGCGCGTGCGGCGACGGCGCCGCCTCCGGCGCCCGCGGGGCGTTCGGGGGCTCGGGCGGTCACGAGCTCACCTCCTGTGCGTTCATGAACGTGCGGAAGATCAGCCGCAGGGCCAGCGTCGCCACGATGATGGTGCCGACCACCACCACGACGCCCATGGCCGCGGACTGGCCGATGTCGAACCCGAGGAAGGTCCGCTGGTAGACGTAGAAGGGCAGGTTGGAGCTGGCGGTGCCCGGTCCGCCCTGGGTCATCATGTAGATCGTGTCGAAGGTGTTCACCACGTAGACCGACCCCAGCAGCACACCCAGCTCGATGTAGCGGCGCAGGTGCGGCAGGGTGATCCAGGCGAACATCTGCCACCGGGACGCGCCGTCGACCTGGCCCGCCTCCAGCACGTCACCGCTCTGGCTCTGGAGTCCCGCCAGCACCAGCAGCATCATGAACGGCGTCCACTGCCAGACCAGGGCGGCCACCACCGACAGCACCGGCGCCTGGGAGACCCAGTCGAACGACTCGACCCCGAACGGTGACAGCACGAAGTTCACCAGGCCGAACACCGGCTCCAGCATGATGTGCTTCCACAGCAGCGCCGTGGCCACGGGCAGGATCAGGAACGGGGTGATGACGAGCGTGCGCACCACGCCGCGCCCCCGGAACTTCCGGTCCAGCAGCAGCGCCAGTCCGATGCCCAGCAGCATCGCCACCACGACGCAGGAGGCGGTGATCAGCACCGTGTTCGCCGCCGCGCCCAGGAACTGCCGGTCGGTGAAGACCGCCGCGTAGTTGGCCAGGCCCACCCACGCCTGGGAGTCCGGCCGCAGCAGGTTCCACGAGCGCAGCGAGTACACGACCGTGGCCAGGAACGGCAGCTGGGTGACGACCAGCATGAACACCAGGGCGGGCAGGAGCGGGGCCCTGCGGGCCCATCCGCCCCCACCGCGGCTCCGCCTCGGCCTCTCGGGCGGCGTCGGTGCCGCGGGCGCCTCGCGCGCGGGCGCGGTCACAGCGCTCATCGTTCGTCCTCCTCGTAGGTCTCACCGACGGCCTCGGCGTACTCCTGGCTCTGCTCCAGCGCCTGCTCGACGGTGATCTGCCCGGCTATGGCCGCGCTCAGCTGCTGGCTGACCCGGGTGCCCAGGTCCTGGAACTCGGGGATGGCGAGGAAGCCGATGCCCTCGTAGGGGACCGGGCGCGTGCCCGGGTCCTCGGGGGCGGCGCGCTGGATGCCCTGGAGCATGGGCTCGGCGTAGGCCCGCGCGACCTCCTGGTACTCGGGGACCTCGAACGTGGAGAGCCGGTTGCCGGGCGGCACCCGCTGCCAGCCGTACTCCTCGGCGACGGTGCGGACGTAGTCCCTGTCGGTCATCCACTCCAGGAACGCCCACGCCTCCTCCTTGTGCTCGGAGGTGGAGGGGATGCCCAGCGCCCAGGTGTAGAGCCAGCCGCCGTAGTCGGTCTCGGCCACCGGCGCCGCGGCGTAGCCGTTGAGCCCGGCCACGGTCGCGGAGTCCGGGTCCTCGATGGTGCTGACCATGGAGGTGGAGTCGTAGAACATGGCCGCCCGGCCCTGGGAGTAGCGGTTCAGGCAGTCCCCGAACCCGCTGTTGGCGGCGCCCGGTTGGCCGTGCTCGCGCGCCAGGCCCACGTAGAACTCGGCCGCGCGCCGGAACTCGGGGGAGTCGATCTCGGCGTTCCAGTCCTCGTCGTACCAGCGTCCGCCGAAGGTGTTCAGGACGCTGTTGAAGGGGCTCAGCACCTCGCCCCAGCCCGCGAGGCCGCGCAGGCAGATCCCCGAGACACCCGGCTCCACGCCGTCGAGCTCGGCGGCCAGGTCCGCCACCTCCTCCCAGGTGGGGTTCTCCGGCATCTCCACGCCGGCCTCCTCGAACAGGTCCTTCCGGTAGGCGAGGAAGGAGGACTCGCCGTAGAAGGGCACCGAGTACATGTCGCCCTCGTAGGACAGGTCCTCCCGGATGGAGGGGACGAAGTCCTCGTGGTCGTAGCCCTCGGCGGCGTCGATGGAGGGTTGCAGGTTCTCCAACCAGCCGTACTCGGCCCACTGGCGGGTCTCGTAGTTGCTGATCATGACGACGTCGAACTCGCCTCCGCCGGTCGCCACGGAGGTGGTGATCTTGGCGCGGGCCTCGTTCTCCGGCAGCGACACGAAGTCGATCCCGATGCCGGGGTGCTCCTCGCGGAACCGCGACTCCAGGGAGATCGCGTCCTGCATCTGCGGGTTGGACACGATCGCGACGGTCAGCCGGACGGCGCCGTCCTCGGAGGAGAGGGCGCCCATCCCGGCGCACCCGGTGAGCAGCAGCCCGGAGGCGGCCACGGCGGTCGCCCGGACGGCATAGGTGGTGTGCACGTTCACTGCCTTCCCGGGTCAGGCGGACTCGTCGGGGACGACCTGGACCTTCACCCCGGTGCCCGCGCGCATCATGGCCAGCGCCTCGGGGAACTTCTCCAGGGGCAGGGCGTCCGTGAGCAGCGGAGCGGTCCGCACCGCGCCGGTGCTGATGAGGTCCACGGCCGCCCCGAAGCTGTTCAGCACGGCCATGGAGCCCACGACGGTGATCTCGTCGTTGTAGACGCGAAACGGCGACAGCGACACGCGGGCCGCCTCGTCGGCGACCCCGAAGACCAGCAGGCGCCCTCCCCGCCTCAGCGAATTGAAGGCCGCCTCGATGGCGGAGGGCGCGCCCGTGACGTCCACCGCGGCGTCGAAGCGCTCGTCGCCCAGTTCGGCCGTGTCCGTCGCGGTGGCGGAGGCGCCCAGGTCGGCCGCGATGGCCAGGCGGCGGGTGTTGCGGTCGACCACGGTGACGCGCGCGCCGGAGCGCTGCAACAGCTGCTGGAGGAGCAGGCCCATCGTCCCGGCGCCCACCACCAGGAAGCGCTCGCCGGTCTCCACCCCGATGCGCCGGACACCGTGGACGGCGCACGAGAGCGGCTCGACCAGGGCGCCCTCGCGCATGCTCACCGAGTCGGGCAGGCGGTAGCAGTTGGCGGCGGGGACGGCCACGTACTCGGCGAACGCGCCGTCGACGGTGTCGCCGATCGCGCCCCAGTTGGCGCACAGGTTGCCCCGCCCGGCGCGGCAGTACTCGCAGTGCCCGCAGAACAGGGAGGGGTCCACGGCCACCCGGTCGCCCGGGCGCAGGTCCCCCGGGGCGCTCTCGCCGACGGCCGTGACCGTTCCGGCGAACTCGTGCCCGGGCACCAGCGGGTAGGGGCTGGGCGGGAACTCCCCGTCGGCGATGTGCAGGTCCGTCCCGCAGATCCCGCAGGCGCCGACCCGGATCACCACGCCGTCCGGAGTGGGGTGCGGGTCGGGGCGGTCCCCCACGGTGACGGAGCCCGGTTCGGTGATGATGGCGGCACGCACGGTGGAGAACCTCCCGTTGAACGCTCATGTGAGCGACATGAGTCACAGATGTTTCGAACATTGAACGCCCACGGGAAACCGCTGTCAATGGATGGGAGCACATTCGAGTACACTCCTGCACGTATGAGCGATCAGCGTGGTGAGGTTCAGGAGACGGCACCCAGCGGCCCCGCGGAGATGGTGCGGCTCGCCGCGATCGCCCGCAGGTTCTACCTGGACGGGCGGTCCAAGGTGGAGATCGCCGAGGAGTTCGGCCTGAGCAGGTTCAAGGTCGCCCGGGACCTGGAGACCGCCCGCAGCAGCGGGATCGTGCGCATCGACATCCGCCTGCCCGCCCGACTGGACGGGGAGCTGTCCGAACGCATGCGCGCTGCCTTCGGCCTGCGCCGGGCGATCGTCGTGGACGCCCTGGACGACCCGCGGGACACCCGCCGGGCGCTGGGGTCGGTGGCGGCGCGGCTGCTGTCGGAGATCGTGCGGCCCGACGAGGTGCTGGGGCTGGCCTGGAGCAGGTCGCTCCAGCTGATGGGCGTGGACATGGTCGACCTGCCGCGCTGCACGGTGGTGCAGCTCAACGGCGTGCTGTCCGAGCACGCGGAGGGCGGCGGGTCGGTCGAGACGGTGCGCCGGGCGGCCGCGCTCTCGGGAGGGCCGGCGTACCCGATCTACGCGCCGCTCATCCTGCCGGACGCCGCGACGGCGGCGACGCTGCGGGCCGACCCGGGCATCGCCTCCGCGTTCGCGCACTTCGACCGCCTGACGACGGCCGTGGTGGCCATCGGGGGCTGGGACGAGCGCAACTCGACCGTCTTCCAGGCGCTGGACCCGGACTCGCGGGACAGGTACACCGCGCTGGGCGTGTGCGCGGAGATGTCCGCCCAGCTGTTCGACCCCGACGGGCGCCAGGTGCGCTCCGACCTCGACGAGCGGGTCATCAGCGTCCGGGCGGACCAGCTGCGCCGGGTGCCCGAGGTGGTGGCGGTCGCCGGGGCCGGGGACGAGGCCAAGGCCAGGGCGATCGGCGCCGCGCTGCGCAGCGGCCTGGTGTCGACGCTGGTGACGGACGACGCCGTGGCCCGGCTGCTGCTCGACGAGGAGCCGACGGGACGGGGGTGAGGCCCGGGAGCCGTCCCGGGACCGGTGACGGTCAGCGCACCACGGCACTGCCGCCACAATGGACAGTGATGAATCTGGTCAATCTTCAGGACGTGTCCCTGGCCTACGGGCCGCTCGTACTCCTCGACAAGGTGTCGCTCGGCGTCGACGAGGGTGAGCGCATCGGCGTCGTCGGCCGCAACGGCGGCGGCAAGTCCACGCTCATCTCCGTGCTCTCCGGCATCACCAAGCCCGACTCCGGGCGGGTGGTGCACAACCGCGGGCTGCGCATCGGCTTCCTGCACCAGCGCGACACCTTCCCCGACACCACGGTGGGGGAGTTCGTCCTGGGCGACCAGGCCGAGCACGAGTGGGCGGGCGACGCCCGCGTCCGCGACATCCTGCGCGGACTCCTCGGCGGCTGGGCCCTCGACACCCCCATGGCGGGCCTCTCCGGCGGTGAGCGGCGCCGCTCCGGCCTGGCCCGGCTCCTGGTCGGCGACCACGACCTCATCGTCCTCGACGAGCCCACCAACCACCTCGACATCGAGGGCATCGCCTGGCTCGCCGAGCACCTGCGCGGCCGTCCCGAGGCGCTCGTGGTCGTCACCCACGACCGCTGGTTCCTGGACGCCGTCACCACCCGCACCTGGGAGGTCGGGCGAGGCGCCGTCGAGCGCTACGAGGGCGGTTACGCCGCCTACGTCCTGGCCAAGGCCGAGCGCGAGCGCCAGGCCGCCGTGTCCGAGGAGCGCCGCCAGAACCTCATGCGCAAGGAGCTGGCCTGGCTGCGCCGCGGTGCCCCGGCCCGCACCTCCAAGCCCAAGTTCCGCATCGAGGCGGCCAACCAGCTCATCGCCGACGAGCCGCCGCTCCGCGACACCGTCGAACTGGTCAAGTTCGCCAGCTCCCGGCTCGGCAAGACCGTCATCGACCTCAAGAACGTGTCGGTGGCCATCCCCGACCGGACCCTGCTCGACCACCTCACCTGGCAGCTGGGCCCCGGCGACCGGGTCGGCCTGGTCGGGGTCAACGGCGCGGGCAAGTCCACCCTGCTCAAGATCCTGGCCGAGGAGCGCGAGCCCGACTCCGGCACCGTGCGCACCGGCCGGACGGTGAAGCTCGCCCACCTGTCCCAGAACGTCGTCGAACTCGACCCCGCCGCCCGTCCCCTCCAGGCGGTCATGGACGTGCGCGAGCACATCACCATCGGCAAGCGCGACTACACCGCCAGCCAGATGCTGGAGCGGTTCGGCTTCCGGGGTGAGCGCCAGTGGACCCCGATCGGCGACCTGTCCGGAGGTGAGCGCCGCCGCCTCCAGCTGCTGCGCCTGCTCATGGACGAGCCCAACGTGCTGCTGCTGGACGAGCCCACCAACGACCTGGACATCGAGACGCTCACCGAGCTGGAGGACCTGCTCGACGGCTGGCCCGGATCCCTGGTGCTGGTCAGTCACGACCGCTACTTCCTGGAGCGCATCACCGACCGCGTGCTGGCCCTGATGGGCGACGGCGGCCTGGCCTTCCTGCCCGGGGGCGTGGACGAGTACCTCCAGCGCCGCGCGGCCAGCGCCGGTGAGGCCACCGTGCCGCTGGGCGCCTCCGAGACCGCCGCGGCCCAGGCCCCGGCGGATCAGCGGCCCGCGGTGTCGGCGGCCGAGCGGCGCGCCGCGCAGAAGGAGATGCAGCGCGTCGAGCGGCGCATGGACCGCATCGCCAGGCGCGAGGGGGAGCTGCACGAGCTGATGGCCGCCGCGGCCGAGGACTACACCCGGCTCTCCGAACTCGACGCCGAGGCCAAGGCCCTGGCCGCCGAGCGCGGGGAGCTGGAGGAGGTCTGGCTGGAGCAGGCCGAACTCGTCGGCGAGTGAGGCCCCGGCCGTACCGACCCGGCGCGGCGGACCGCGAAGGACGCCCGGCCGGAGCATTCCGGTCGGGCGTTCGGCTTGGAGGGCACGGATCCCGCCCTCCGCCGTCACTTCCCGTAGTGGTAGCGGCAGGCGGCTATCCGGATCTCATCCCCGCTGATCTTGTACACCAGCCGGTGTTCGTCGGTGATGCGGCGGGACCAGTAACCCTGGAAACCGTGCCGCAGCGGCTCGGGCTTGCCCATGCCCTCGTTTCCGTTGCGGTCGATGTCCTTGATCAGGGCGTTGATGCGTTTGAGGATCTTGCGGTCCTGTCCCTGCCACCAGACGTAGTCCTCCCAGGCGCTCTGGGCCCAGACCAGTCTCATTCGGCCAGACCCCGCTCTATGCCCTGGTCGGACTCCAGTTCCTCGATCGCGGTGACCAGGCGCCGCGCGTTCTCCGGGCTGCGGAGGAGGTAGGCGGTCTCCTTCAGGGTCTCGTACTCCGACAGCGCCATCATGACCACGGGCTCGTGCCCGGCTCTGGTGATCACGACCTCCTCGCGATCGTCGACGACGGAGTCGAGCGTGGCCGCGTAGTTGGCACGGGACTCCGAGTAGCTCATCGTCTTCACGTCTGGCCTCCCAGCGCTGTAACGTACAAGGAAACTCATTGTACAAGATCGCGTACGTGCGTGCTGGGTCAATGCCCGCGGACATCCATGGATGGCGGGGCGTCTCCGCGCGCATACGCGTCGGCACGGGTGGTGAAGAGGGGCGCGGTGCACGGGCGGTACGGCTGGACCGGGACCCTTTCCTGAGAAAGAATCCGAGCCACGGCGGCGTGTGCTCCGAATACGTCGTGAAGCACCACGCCACGCGGTGGGCGTCGGCGCCCCGGCAAGCAAGGAGATGGACGCGGATGAGCGACCTGGACGAGATCCCCGTGACCCTGATCGACGGACGTGAGACGACGTTCGGCGAGTGGTCCGGCAAGGTGAGGCTGGTGGTCAACGTCGCCTCGCGCTGCGGCTACACCCCGCAGTACGAGCGGCTGGAGAAGCTCCAGCACCAGTACGGAGACCGGGGGTTCACCGTGCTCGGCGTCCCCAGCAACCAGTTCCTCCAGGAGTTCGGCAGCGAGGAGAAGATCGCCGAGTACTGCTCGGCCACCTGGGGCGTCACCTTCCCCATGACGGTCAAGGCCAAGGTCAACGGCAGGCAGCAGCACCCGCTCTACGCGGCGCTCTCCTCGGCCACCGACGAGGACGGCAGGGCAGGGAAGGTCAAGTGGAACTTCGAGAAGTTCCTCGTCCTTCCCGACGGCACCGTGCACCGCTTCCGCACCTCGACCGAGCCCGACGACCCCAGGATCACCGCGCTCATCGAGAAGGCGCTCCCCGGCGGCGCGGAGTAGACGCCGCCTTCGCCCGCTCCCCGGCGGCCCGTCCCCGAACGCGGCCGCCGGGTCCGCCGGACCCGCCGGTCAGACGACCCGGTCGCCTCAGTCGACCTGCCGGGCGAAGACGGCGGCGATCTCGCGCGCACCCTCCTCGTTGGGATGGATGTCCGGTCCCCGCTCGCCGTGGCACATCCACGTCAGGTCGCAGACGTTCTGGAGGTTGGCGGGCAGCCCCGTCTCGCTGCCCTGGGGCACCTCCTGGTTGGTGGACTCGAAGACCGCGTCCACCTCCGCCACGTCGATCCCCTCCGCCCGGTAGGCGTCGGCGATCGTCCCGTTGACCTCCAGCAGGATGTCCACCGCCTCCTCGGCCAGACCCCCGCGCGCCTCGGTCTCGGGGAAGAGCTCCTCGGCCTCCTCCGCCGACGCGGCCGCCTGCTGGGCGGGGTCCCCGTCCATCAGCAGGAAGGCCAGGAACGGGTTGTAGTAGGTCATCCCGATGATCTGCGTGTCCGGTCCCGCCGCCTCGCGCAGCCGTTCGGCGATCTCGGGGGTCTCCTCCCGGAGCCGCTCCAGGCCCTCGTCCACGCACGCGCGGTCGATGTCCACGTCCCCGGAGTCGGGGGCCTGCCCCTCGGGGGTGTTGATCCCCCGCACACAGCTGGTGAAGTTGTTGGCGCCGATGGTGAGGGTGACGAGGTCGACCTCGCCCTCGTGCTCTGCCAGGAAGGCCTCGGCCTCCTCCAGCTGCGAGCCGTGCTCGTAGCGCGGGTCGCAGCCGGGCAGACCGCCCTCCATGAAGGTGGTGGTGTCCTCGCCCGCGCACCCCATCCGCTCGTGCCGGAGCTCCGGCCGGTCCTCCTTCAGGGTGCGGTACAGGACGTCGGTGTACCCCTCGGAGGTCTCCACCGGTGCGCCGTTCCCGTCGGGCTGTACGCCCACGCTGATCGAGTCGCCCAGGGACAGGTAGTGGCCGCCGGAGTCCGCCCCGCCGTCCTCACCGCCGCCGGAGCCGCCGCCCTCACCGCCCCCGCCACCGTTGCCCGAGCACCCCGCGACCAGCACGGCCGCGGCCGCCACGGCCATCCAACGGACTCGCACGTGTCCCCCCGAACGATCGACTGCGCGTACCGGGGCTGCACTACCCCGGGACGCGCGGTTCTCACGCGGTACGGCCGTGCGGCGTCCGACACACGGCGGCGGCCCACGGCCCTTCGAACAGGGGAGACACTTGAGCAGGGGAGACACCGGTTCCTCCCGCGACCGGGAGCGGAGAGGAGCATCCTTTGGCCAGCGGACCCGTTCGGCGAGGACGGCGGCGATCTCCTGCGCGCCCGCCTCGTTCGTGTGGATGTCCGGACCCCGGTGAGGGACGCGTACCGCTCGGCCTAGCCTTGCTGACCCTCGGGGCCCCTGTCGAGGGGCGCCAGGAGGCGTCTCAGCAACGATGCCAGCTGTTCGCGGTCGCCGTCGGCCATCGGCGCCAGCAGGGTCTCCTCGTAGCTCAGGAGCGACTTGAGGGCCGCGTCGATGCGCTGGGCGCCCTGCTCGGTCAGCCGGACCAGGACCCCGCGCTTGTCGGCGGGGTCGGGGCGGCGCCGCACCAGACCGGCCGCGGCCAGCCGGTCCACCCGGTTGGTCATGGTCCCCGAGGTCACCAGGGTGGCGCGCAGCAGCCGCCCGGGGCTCAGCTCGTACGGGGGACCGGAGCGGCGCAGTTCGGCGAGCACGTCGAACTCCCAGGGCTCCAGGGCGTGCTCGGTGAAGACGGTGCGCCGGGCGCGGTCCAGGTGGCGCGCGAGCCGCGACACCCGGCTGAACACCTCCAGCGGCGTCACGTCCACGTCGGGGCGTTCGGAGCGCCACGCCTCGATCAGCCCATCCACCTCATCGCGCATGGGGACAGCTTATCTCTTGACATCAAGATAGTGGGGCGGATATGCCGTGCACACCCGCCCCACCGGTCAAGGAGGTCCGTCCGAGGTCAGCCCGCCCTGCGCTTGCCCGGACTCAGCTTCGGCTTGGGCTCCAGGCTCGACAGCCCGTTCCACGCCAGGTTGACCAGGTGCGCGGCGACCACCTCGCGCTTGGGCCTGCGCACCTCCAGCCACCACTGGCCGGTCAGGGCCCACATCCCCACCAGGGCCTGGGCGTACATGGGGGCGAGCGCCGGGTCGTAACCCCGTTCGGCGAACTCGTCGACCATGATGTGCTCGACCTGGCTGGCGATGTCGTTGAGCAGACTGGCGAAACTTCCCGTGCCGGAGGCCGCGTGCGAGTCCCGGGTCAGCACCCGGAACCCCACGGTGTTCTCCTCCACGTACCGCAGCAGGGCCAGGGCCGCGTTCTCGATCTTGTTCCGTGCGCCGTCGGCGGAGAGGGCCTCGCCCATCATCGCCAGGAGGGTGCGCATCTCACGGTCGACCACGACCGCGTAGATGCCCTCCTTGCCGCCGAAGTGCTCGTACACCACGGGCTTGGACACACCGGCCCGCGCGGCGATCTCCTCGACGGAGGCCGCGTCGAACCCGCGCTCGGCGAACAGCTCCCGGCCGATCTCCACCAGCTGTTGCCGACGCTCCTTGCCCGTCATGCGCTTGCGGCGCACACGGATCCTCTGATCGCTGTCGGCTGCTCCCATGATGGCTACCGATCCTAGACGCTGACCCGTTTGGCGGCGAGTCGCTCGTTGTTGGGCCAGCGGACCTTGGAGGCCCAGCCGAGCTTCTCGAAGGCCCAGATGACGCGGGCGGAGATGTCGATCTGGCCCTTGAGCACGCCGTGGCGCGCGCAGGTGGGGTCGGCGTGGTGCAGGTTGTGCCAGGACTCGCCGAAGGACGGGATGGCCAGCCACCACACGTTGCGGGAGCGGTCGCGCACCTCGAAGTTCTCCTCGCCGATGGTGTGGCAGATGGAGTTGATCGACCAGGTGACGTGGTGCAGCAGGGCCATGCGCACCAGGCTGGCCCAGAAGAAGGCCGTGAACGCGCCCCACCAGGACATGGTGACCAGGCCGCCGATGAGCGCCGGGGCGCCCAGGGAGAAGACCACGATCAGCCCGAAGAGCCTGTCGACCAGGACGATGTCCTTGTCCTTGAGCAGGTCGGGCGCGAAGCGGCGCGGCGAGGTCTTCTTGTCGTCCAGGTACATCCACGCCATGTGCGCGTAGTACAGGCCCTTGGCGACCGACTTCCAGTCGTCGCCGAAGCGCCACGGCGAGTGCGGGTCGCCCTCGGCGTCGGCGTACTTGTGGTGGCGGCGGTGGTCGGCCACCCACTTGATGACACTGCCCTCGATGGCCATCGAGCCGGCGATCGCGAGCGCGATGCGCAGCGGGCGCTTGGCCTTGAACGAGCCGTGCGTGAAGTGGCGGTGGAAGCCGACCGTGATGCCCAGCCCGCTGATCAGGTAGAAGACCGAGGCGATGGCGATGTCGGTCAGGGTCAGGCCCCAGCCCCAGAAGAAGGGCAGCGAGGCCAGCAGCGCGATCAGCGGCACGAACACGAACGCGAAGACCGTGTACCGCTCGGCCTTGCCGCGCAGTTCGGGCTCGTACTCGGGGATCACCTCGCGTTTGCGCTCGGTGTTCTCGGTCGGTAGCTCGGGAGCAGCGGTCATGGGTTCTTCCTCGCTGTCAGGCAGTCAGGCGACGTCGTCGCGGTCAGGGCGGCGTTCGAGGGCACCTGAGTGACCGCCGCGACGACCCAACCTATTCCTACGTAACCGTAACCTACGATGCCGTAGGTTTGGCAAGCCCTCCATGAAAGGCGCTATCTTGGTGGCTGGCGTGCGGGTGGTGTGTTCCACCCCGACGCGTTCCCGGATGATGTAATCGGCAGCATGTGGGGTTTTGGTCCCCATCGTCCAGGTTCGAGCCCTGGTCCGGGAGCTACCCCGGCGTCGCGCGCGCATACGCGCGGGGCGCTCCGGCGGGTCCGCGCGCGTCCCGCCGAGGACGTGCCCGGAACACGGTGTCCGCCGCCGTCCGAAAGACCGCGCGCGGCGCGCCGGGCCGCACGTCCCGTCTCACACCGCGTACCCCTGCGGAACGGACACAACCATCCGAAGCGGCGCATCTCACACCGAGCCCTCGGAAACCGACGCCACAGGCGCGGCGCGGCCAACAGCCGCTCACCCCCGCGTCACGCGCCCGTGGGGCGCTGGTGACGCACATGTATCCTTCCCATGTCGGCCGCTGGTCATCCGACGGCCGCCCGTGCGGCACGCGGGTCGCGCCGCCGAAAGGGTGAGCCGACATCTCAGCCACCAGCTACCACGAGGGACTCCTCAGTGAGCGTGAACCGTCCGGCTGCCGTCATCGTCCTCGCGGCGGGCGAGGGCACCCGAATGAAGTCGAAGCTTCCCAAGGTCCTCCACGAGCTCAACGGCCGCAGCATGCTCGGCCACGTGCTCGCGGCGGCGCGGGAACTCGATCCCCAGCACGCGGTCGTGGTCGTCGGCCACGCGCGTGAGCAGGTCAGATCCCACCTAGAGGAGATCGCCCCCCAGGCCGCCACCGCGGTCCAGGAGGAGCAGAACGGCACCGGCCACGCCGTGCGCATGGCGATCGAGGACCTGGCCGCCAAGGGCGTCAAGCTCAGCGGCACCGTGGTCCTGACCTGTGGAGACACCCCCCTCCTGCGCGGTTCCACGCTCGCGGAGCTCGTCGCGGCCCACGACGAGGAGGGCAACGCCGTCACAGTGCTCTCCGCGCGCGTACCCGACCCCCACGGTTACGGCCGCATCGTCCGCGACGCCGACGGCGACTTCACCGGCATCGTCGAGCACGCCGACGCCACCCCCGAGCAGCACGCGGTCGACGAGGTCAACTCGGGCATGTACGCCTTCGACGGCGCCCTGCTGTCCGAGGTCGTCCAGCGCCTGTCCACCGACAACGCCAAGGGCGAGGAGTACGTGACCGACGCCGTCTCCCTGCTGCGCGGCGACGGCCACCGGGTCGGCGCCTGGGCGGCGGGGGACTGGCACGAGGTCCAGGGCGTCAACAACCGCGTCCAGCTCTCCGAGGCCCGCCGCGTCCTCAACGACCGGCTGGTCAACGAGCACATGCTCGCCGGGGTCACCGTCGTCGACCCCGCCACCACCTGGGTGGACGCCCAGGTCACCATCGGCCGCGACACCGTGCTCGAACCCGGGACCCGGCTGCTGGGCGCCACCTCCGTCGGCGAGGACGCCGTGGTCGGCCCCCGCGCGGACCTGAGGGACACGGTCGTCGGCGCGGGCGCCACGGTACGCGAGACCACGGCGGACCGGGCCGAGATCGGCCCCGGGGCCTCCGTCGGTCCCTACACCTACCTGCGGCCGGGCACCCGCCTGGCCGAGCGGTCCAAGGCCGGAGCCTTCGTCGAGGTCAAGAACTCGAACGTCGGCGCCGAGTCCAAGATCCCGCACCTGACCTACGTCGGCGACGCGGACATCGGCGTGGGCAGCAACATCGGCTGCTCCTCGGTGTTCGTCAACTACGACGGGGTCAACAAGTCCCGGAGCGTCATCGGCGACCACGTCAGGATCGGCAGCGACAACACCATCGTCGCCCCCGTCCGCGTGGGCGACGGCGCCTACTCCGGGGCGGGGACCGTGGTCCGCGACGACGTGCCGCCCGGTGCTCTCGCGGTTTCCGAGGGGCACCGCCAGCGCAACGTCGAGGGCTGGACCCGGCGCAAGCGCCCGGGCACGCCCTCCGCCGAGGCGGCGGAGCAGGCCGATCGGCACAGAGCCGACGACAAGCAGTGACTGTGGGGGAGAAACACGTGACCGGGATGAAGGCCACCGGCCAGAAGAACCTGATGCTCTTCTCGGGGCGCACGCACCCGAGCCTGGCCGAGGAGGTCGCGAAGGAACTGGGGATCGACGTGGTTCCCACCCGGTTCGACACCTTCGCCAACGGTGAGATCTTCGTCCGTTACCTGGAGTCGGTGCGCGGCTCGGACGCGTTCGTCATCCAGTGCCACTCCGACCCGATCAACGAGTCCATCATGGAGCAGCTGATCATGGTGGACGCGCTCAAACGCGCGTCCGCCAAGAGGATCACCGTGGTGACCCCGTTCTTCGGCTACGCCCGGCAGGACAAGAAGCACCGCGGCCGCGAGCCCATCTCGGCCCGCCTCATGACCGACCTGTTCCGCACCGCGGGCGCGGACCGGATGATGGCCGTCGACCTGCACACGGACCAGATCCAGGGCTTCTTCGACGGCCCGGTGGACCACCTGTTCGCGCTGCCGATCCTGGCCGACCACATCGCCAACCGGGTCGACAGCTCCGAGATCACCGTGGTCTCGCCGGACGCGGGCCGGGTGCGCACCGCCGACAAGTGGGCGGACCGCCTCGGCGCCCCGCTGGCGATCATCCACAAGCGCCGCGACCCGGACGTGGCCAACCAGGTCCGCGTCCACGAGGTCGTCGGCGAGGTCCAGGGCCGCGTCTGTGTGCTGGTGGACGACATGATCGACACCGGCGGCACCATCGTCAAGGCCTCCGAGGCCCTGTTCGAGCAGGGCGCGGCCAAGGTCCTGGTGGCCGCCACGCACGGCGTGCTGTCCGGTCCGGCGGCCGAGCGCCTCCAGAACTCGCGGATCTCCGAGGTGGTCATCACCAACTCGCTGCCCGTTCCGGAGGAGCGCTCCTTCGGGAAGCTCACCCAGCTCTCGATCGCGCCGCTGGTGGCCCGCGCCATCAGCGAGGTCTTCACCGACGGCTCGGTCACGAGCCTGTTCGAGTAGGTGGGGGACGCGCGTCCTGCCTGCCGTCCGGGACCTCCCGCGGCCGCCCTTCCGGGCGGGCCGCGGGAGGTCCCCGCCGTTTCCGGCCCCTTCCGGGAGCGGCGCGCGGCGGCGCGGACGGTCTCCAGCGCGTGGACCGGCGCGTTCTCGGTCCCGGCGTGCCCGGACCGGTGTCCCCGGAGCCTTGACGGCGGCCTGGAGGGCGGGCAGGGCCAAGCCCCCGCCGCCGAGGCGGATGTTCTCGCCGACGTCCACGCGGAGGCCGCCCGGCCCGCAGGTTTCTCTGGGGGCTTGTCCGGACCGGGGAGGGAATCGCGGGCCATGTTCGGAGTCGTCGGCGAAGCCATTAGACTTGACCGAGTGTCCCCGTGCCCAGGCGGAGCCCTAAGAAGGCTGCGTGTGAAAGGCGGGCAGGGGTGCGCGACGAGCGTTCCCGGGCCGGGCGGGTCCGGTGGCGGCTCGCCGGGCACGCCTGGAACCAGGGCGGTTGCGTCCCTGCCTGAGGGCAGTCCCCGCCGCATTCACCGCCGAGGGCGGGAATCGTTCGTGCTACTGGAGTCGTGTTCCCCGTGCTGCGGGGTTGAACCCGAGGAGTTTTGTCGTGTCCGAGGTACGTATCGCTGCCGAGCCCCGCACGGAATTCGGCAAGGGCGCCTCTCGTCGCGCCCGCCGCGCGGGTAAGGTGCCGGCCGTCCTCTACGGCCACGGCACCGAGCCCCGCCACCTGAACCTGCCGGGCCACGAGCTCATGCTCGCCCTGAAGACCCCCAACGTCCTGATCCGCCTCGACGGCCTGGACAAGGACAACCTTGCCCTCCCCAAGAGCGTGCAGCGCGACGCCATCAAGGGCTTCCTGGAGCACATCGACCTGCTGGTCGTCTCCAAGGGCGAGAAGGTCGAGGTCGAGATCCCGGTCCACCTGATCGGTGAGGTCAAGGCCCCGGGTGTGCTCAACCAGGAGCTCGTCACCGTGGCCGTCGAGGCCGAGGCCACCCACATCCCCGAGGGCGTCGAGTTCGTCATCGAGGGCTTGGAGGTCGGCGCCAACCCGAGCGCCGCCGATCTCAAGCTGCCCTCCGGCGTCACTCTGGTCACCGACCCCGAGACCCTCCTGCTGACCGTCTCCGCCCCCCGCGTGGAGGAGGAGCCGGAGACCAGCGAGGAGGCCACCGAGGGCGCCGAGGCCACCGAAAGCGCCGAGGCCGAGTAGGCGGTCGCAAGCCACACACGACGACGCGCGGTCTCCCGAGAGGGGCCGCGCGTCCGTCGTGTCAGCCGCCGTCCCGGTAGGGTCGTGCCCCATGGGCAACTGGTGGGGCAGGCTGTTCGGCGGCAGGGGCTCCGGCGCGGAGAGCGCCGGGGACAGCAACGTCGGCGGAGAGAACGAGGACATGGCCGATACCGAGCGCTGGCTCGTCGTGGGGCTGGGCAATCCCGGGCCCAAGTACGCCGGGAACAGGCACAACGCCGGTTTCCTGGTGGTGGAGGCACTCGCGGGCGGTGAGCGCTGGAAGGCGCACAAGGCGCACGCCGAGGTGGTGGAGACCCGCCTGGACGGTGTTCCCGTGGTGCTGGCCAAGCCGCGGAGCTTCATGAACCTGTCGGGCGGCCCGGTCTCCGGCCTGGCCCGCTTCTACAAGGTCCCGGTCGAGCGGATCGTCGTGGTGCACGACGAGCTGGACATCGACTTCGGCGCGCTCAAGCTCAAGAAGGGCGGCGGGCCGGGCGGGCACAACGGTCTGAAGTCGATGACCTCGTCCCTGTCCAGCCCGGACTACATCCGCGTGCGCTTCGGGGTGGGCCGCCCGCCGGGCCGGATGGACCCGGCCGCGTACGTGCTCAAGGACTTCTCCTCCACCGAGCGCGCCGAGCTGGACCTCAACGTCGAACGCGCCGCCGACGCGGTGCGCACGGTCCTCACCGACGGCCTGGGCCGGGCGCAGAACATCTACCACACCGCCGCCTGACCTCCAGGGCGCCGGGGCGGGACTCACACGCCCGCCGGACGACCGCTTTCGCCAGGGGTCCTGCGCGGGGGCGCCCGAGTCGGGCACGGCGCACGCTGGACCGGAAGTACCGCGCCCGCCGGCGGAGGAAGGCCGACGGGCGCGGCGACGGGGGCGCGGTACCCGGCTACCGGCCGTGGCCCGCCCAGGGCGGGCGGCCCTGCCCGTCGTCCTCGGCCTCCTTCAGGAGGGACCGGAGGGTGAAGTAGGCGGGCTTGCGGTCGAAGTCCCCGTCCATGACGGTCGCCGCGCCCTCGCCCTCGAAGAACACCGGTACCCACGAGTACCTGTCGGTGAAGCCCCAGATGGTGAAGGAGTCGCAGCCCTCCACCCCCAGGCAGGCCTCCAGCGCCTGCCCGTAGTAGTCGGCCTGCCGCTCCAGCTGCTCCCCGGTCGGCTCCCCGCCCTCGGGCACCGCCATGCGCACGTCCACCTCGGTCAGCGCTGTGCCCAGGCCGAGGTCGTCGAAGCGCTGGAGGTTCTCCTCCAGGCCGGGCGGGAAGCCGTACCGCATGCTCAGGTGCACCTGGGCGGAGAACCCGTGCACCGGCACGCCGTCCGCCAGCAGCTCCTGGGTCAGCGCGTGGTAGGCGTCGCTCTTGGCGTTGACGTCCTCGACGCCGTAGTCGTTGAAGTACAGCTCCGCCGACGGGTCGGCCCCGTGGGCCCAGCGGAAGGCGTCGGCGATGATCCCCGGCCCGAGCTCGCGGATCCAGATGTTGTCCTCGGTGCGCAGCTCCCCCGACTCGTCGAAGATCTCGTTGGCCACGTCCCACTGCGAGATCCGGCCCTCGTAGCGGCCGACGACGGTGGTGATGTGGTCGTGCAGGATCTCGCGCAGCTCCTCGTCGGTGAAGTCGCCCTCCTCCAGCCACTCGGGGTTCTGGCTGTGCCACAGCAGCGTGTGCCCGCGCACGTCCTGGCCGTGGCGCTCGGCGAAGTCCACGATTCTGTCGGCCATCCCGAAGGCGTACTCGCCCCGCTCGGGGTGGATGTACTCCCACTTCATCTGGTTCTCGGGGGAGACCGAGCTGAACTCCCGGGCCAGGATCCGGCGGTACTGCCGGTCCGAGGTGAAGGGGTCGGGGTAGTCCTGGTCCTCGTGGTGTCCGCCGCCCGCGACGGCGGTGCCGATGACCAGGCCGTCGGGCGCGGCCCAGCGCAGCGTGCCCGGCTTGGCGTGTCGGGGGTGGTTCGGCGGCCAGTGGCCGTGACCGTTGCCGTGGTCGTGCCCGGGGGAGGCGACCGCGGGGGCGGCCAGGGGGACCGACAACGCCGTCGCGGCGAGGACGGCGGTGACGAGGCGGAGCGGCTTCATGGGGGGATCTCCGATCTGGCGACCGACGAAAATTCCGGAAAGTTCCGTAACATGTGAAGGTCAATGGACCCTAGGTCGTCGCCGGGCGCAGCGTCAAGATCCCGTCTCGGCGCTGTCGCCCCACCAGCTGTGCTCGTACTCTGGGTGAGCACAAAGGAGGACCATGCCCGACACCCCGTCCCGAGACGTCACGATCTCCGCCATCGCCGAGGAGGCGGGCGTCTCCGCGCCGACGGTCTCGCGCGTGCTCAACGGCCGGGGCGACGTCGCCCCCGCCACGCGCGAGCGCGTGGAGAGCCTGATCCGCGCCCACGGCTACCGGCGCCGCGGAGGTCGGCCCCGGGAGCGCGTCGGCCTGCTCGACCTCGTCTTCAACGACCTGGACAGCCCGTGGGCCGTCGAGATCATCCGCGGGGTGGAGGACGCCGCGCACGAGAGCGGGACCGGCATCGTGGTGTCGGCCATCCACCGCCGGGTCAGCTCCACCCGCCAGTGGCTGGAGAACGTGCGCTCGCGCGCCACCGACGGGGCGATCCTCGTGACCACGGACCTGGACCCCGAGCTGCGCGAGGAGCTGAGGGAGCTGCACGTGCCCGCCGTGGTCGTCGACCCGGTCGGCGTCCCGGACCTGGACACGCCCACGGTCGGCGTCACCAACTGGGCAGGGGGCCTCAGCGCCACCGAGCACCTGATCCACCTCGGCCACCGGCGCATCGCCTTCGTCGCCGGGCGCCCCGAGCTGTGGTGCAGCCGGGCCCGGCTCGACGGCTACCGGGCGGGTCTGGAGACCGCGGGGCTCGCGGTCGACGACGAGCTGGTCGTGCCGGGGGAGTTCGGCTACGAGTCCGGCTTCCGGGCGGGGGAGCGGCTGTTCGGGCTCGCCGAGCCGCCCACGGCCGTGTTCGCGGCCAGCGACCAGATGGCGCTGGGCGTCTACGAGGCGCTGCGGCGACGCGGCCTGCGGGTGCCCGCCGACGTCAGCGTGGTCGGCTTCGACGACCTGCCCGAGGCGCGCTGGTCCTCGCCGTCCCTGACCACCGTGCGCCAGCCGCTGTCGGACATGGGCAGGCTCGCGGTGCGCACCGTGCACCGCCTCGTGCAGCGCGAGACCATCGAGAGCCCGCGGGTCGAGCTGGCCACCGAGCTCGTCGTGCGGGACAGCACCGCCCCGCCGCCGTGAGCGGGCGGACGCCGGGGAACGGGGGGAGAGCGTTGACACCCCGACACGGCGCTCCTTAGGCTGCTTTCGCCGGAATGTTCCGGAAACCCCCCAGGCTCCGTGCCAAGGAGACCAGCGTGACCACCACCCCCCGACGGACGCGGGGCCGCGTCCTCGCCGTCCTGCTCGTCCTCGGCTTCGCCCTGTGCGCCGCGGCTCCCGCGGGCGCCCGCCCCGCTCCGCCCTCCCCCGGCGGGCACGCCACCCCCGACATCGTCGACTCCACGCAGCGCGGCGGCCGTGCCGTGGCCCTCACCTTCGACGACGGGCCCGACCCGCGGGACACTCCCCGGCTGCTCGACGTGCTGCGACGACACCGCGTCCACGCCGTGTTCTGCCTCTGGGGTGAGCACGTGCGCCAGCACCCCGACCTCGTCCGGCGGATCGCGCGGGAGGGGCACACGCTGTGCAACCACTCCATGCGCCACGACGACATGAGCGCCTGGTCGCCGGAACGGATCCGCGCGGACCTGCTGGAGACCAGCGCGGCCATCCGCGAGGCGGTGCCCCGCGCCCGCGTTCCCTACTTCCGGGCGCCCTACGGGGCCTGGGGCCAGAGCCCCGAGGTGGCGGCCGGGCTGGGCATGCAGCCGTTGGGCTGGAGCCTGGCCGTCGAGGACTGGGCACCGCCCGGCACCGACGAACTCGTCCGGCGGCTGGAGGAGGGCGTCACCCCCGGATCGGTGGTGCTCCTGCACGACGGCGGGGGCGACCGCGGCCAGACCGTCGACGCCGTGGCCCGGATCATCCCGGCGCTGAGGGCCGAGGGCTGGCACTTCACCCGCCCCGCCCGACGCTGACGGGACGTGCTTCCCCCGGTCCTCCGCGCTCCGTCCCGCCCCGCCCCGCGCTGACAGCCCCCACGTCCGAGGAGAAGACCATGTCCCCCATCCGCGCCCGGCGAGGCCTGGCCGTCGTCATGACGAGCACGCTGTTCCTGCTCGGCGGCTGGAGCGCCACCAGCGCCGCGGCCGTACCGGCCGAGGCCGACGCCGGGAACTGGGTCGGCACCTGGGCGGCCGCGCCGACCGCCACGCCCGCCACGGCTACACCGGTCCTGCACGACGAGACCATCCGCCAGGTCGTGCACACCAGCGTCGGCGGCGACCGGCTGCGCCTGCGCCTGACCAACGAGTTCGGGGAGAGCGCGCTGCGCGTGGGCGAGGTGCACGTGGCCCTGCGCGCGGGCGACTCGGGAACCGACATCGACCCGGCCACCGACCGCACGGTCACCTTCGGCGGCCGTGCGTCGGTGACCGTCCCGGCGGGCGCGCCCATGGTCAGCGACCCGGTACCGCTGGAACTGCCCGCACGCTCCGACCTGGTCGTGAGCATCCACCTGCCGGAGGAGACCCGGGTGACCACCCTGCACGCCTCCTCCTTCCAGGAGAACGCGGTGGCCGCGGGCGACGTCACCGGTGACACGTCCGTCGAGGCGACCCGCACGCTCACCCAGTGGCACTTCCTCTCGGGGGTCAGCGTGCGGTCCCGCACGCGGCTCGCCGACGCGGTCGTGGCCCTGGGCGACTCCATCACCGACGGCTCCGAGACCGAGGTGAACGCGAACCACCGGTGGCCGGACCTGCTCGCCCGGCGCCTGCCGCACACCGGAGTGCTCAACTCGGGAATCGCGGGCAACCGCCTGCTGCACGACCCCAACCCGCCCGAGGGCGGCGACGCCGAGGACTTCGCGGCCTTCTTCGGGCAGAGCGCCCTGCGCCGCTTCGACCGGGACGTGCTGGCCCACCCGGGCGTGGGCCACGTCATCGTCCTGTTGGGGGTCAACGACCTGGGCCACCCCGGCACCGTGGCCCCGGTCTCGGAGACCGTCACGGCCGAGGAGATCATCGGCGCCCACCGCCAGATCATCGCCCGCGCCCACGCGGCCGGGCTGCGGGTCTACGGGGGCACCATCCTGCCGTTCGGGGGCGACACCCTGGGGTTCCACACCGAGGAGAACGAGGCCAAGCGCCAGGCGGTCAACGCGTGGATCCGCACGAGCGGGGAGTACGACGCCGTCATCGACTTCGACGAGGTGATGCGCGACCCGGCCGACCCGCTGAGCCTGCTGCCCGCCTACGACAGCGGCGACGGCCTGCACCCCAACGACGCCGGTATGGCCGCCATGGCCGACGCCGTACCGGCCCGGCTCTTCCGTCCGGGGCGGGAGGGGTAACCACACCGGGAGGGAGAGGGGCGGCCCGCGACCACTCCTGGCGCGGCCGGGGCCGGGACGCGGGCCGCTTCCGTGTCCGGTATTCGCCTCAGCCGCGTACCAGGCGCCAGAAGGCCAGCGCGGACTCCTCCGGCGCGGCGGCCCCGTCCGCCTCTCCGACGCCGACCCAGTCGGCGATCACACCGACCAGCGCCCCCGCCAGGTAGGAGGCGTGCGTGCGCACCGGCACGTCGTCGAACCCGGGCGGCCTCGCCCCCTGTGCGAACCGCGCGGCCAACTCCTCGGTGAGCCGCCCCCGCAACCGGTTCGTGAAGCGGGCGCTGCCGTGGTCCGACAGCATCCGGCGATAGAGCACCGCGTTCTCCGCCACGTGTCCGAACAGGTCCACCAGCGGGTCCGGAGCCCGGTCGCGGGGCGCGTCCAGCGGGCACAGCGCCGCGCAGCGCGCCACGTGCGCGACGGCGCTCTCCATGGCGTCGGCGACCAGCGCGTCCAGGTCGGCGTAGTGCTGGTAGACGGTCGCGCGGTTGACCCCGGCCCGCCTGGCCACGGTGGAGACCGTGACGGTGCCCGACGGGCTCTCCGCGGTCAGGGACAGCAGGGCGGTGCGCAGGCGATCGCGGGTGCGCTGGACACGGGGGTCGTCGGGGTTCACGGAGGCAGTATACGACACCTGTTTCTCATATACACATGTTGTTTAAGCAACGGATGTCATTTATGTTGTCCCCATGAGGATCGAGATCTGGGCCGACACGGTCTGCCCCTGGACGTACATCGGCAAGCGGCGCCTGGAGCGGGCGCTGACCGGGCTCGACGGCGAGCTCCGCGAGGTGGTCGAAGTGGTCTGGCGCCCCTACCGGATCGACCCCGCCGCCCCGACCGTGGCCGAACCCCTGGACCCCCTTCTGCGCGACCCCCTCGTGGACACCGCCCTGAGGGCCTGTGCGCCCGATCTCACCCCGGCCCAGAACCGCGTCCGCGTGGCCGAGGTCGCCGCGGCCGAGGGGCTCGGCCCCCGCTGGGGCGCGGCGTGGAGGGTCAGCAGCCACGACTCCCACCGCATCCTGGCCCTGGCCCTGGAGACCGGAGGCCCCGGCCTCCAGGGCGCCGTCGCCGAGGGCATCCTGCGCGCCCACTTCACGGCGGCCGAGGACATCGGTTCCGTCGACGTCCTGGACCGTGTCGCCCGCGAGGCCGGGTTCCCCGACTGCGGCCGGCTCCTGGCCGGCGGCGCCGGGGAGGAGCGGGCCCGCGAGCTCCTCCTGCGGGGCAGGGCCGCGGGCGTGCGCACCTCCCCGACCCTGGTGGTCAACGGCCGGGCCCTGGAGGGCGCCCAGCACCCCGACGCGATCCGCGACTTCCTGGTCGGAGCCGCCGGGCACACCCCGCGCCGACTCCCCGAGGAGGTCGAGCGCTTCCGCCAGGCGGAGTCCCTGCTGGACCGGGGCGACCCCCTCGGCGCGCTCACCCTGCTCCGGCCGATGCTCGACGAGCACGCCGCGGACCGGAACGTGTGCCTGCTCGCGGCCCGCGCTTACTACCGCTCCGCGCAGCTGGGCCGCGCCCGCCGCACGCTGGAGGAGCTGATCGCGCGGAGCCCGGACGACGCGTACGCGCGCCTGCTCCTGGGGCGCACGCTCCAGCGGCAGGGGGAACGGAAGCTGGCGGAGCCGCACCTGCGCCTGGCCGGTGCCATGGTCCCCGAGTACGTCTGACCCGGCGCCCGGGCCGTGCGGGCACTCGGACATCCGGACCGCGCGGAGCGGGCCGCCGCCGGGAGGTCCGGGTTTCGGCTGCGTTCCCCGGGCGGCCACCGGTGTCCCCATCAGGTCACCCCTGCGTGGCCGAACGGATCTCGGCACAGACACATTCTTGTGTTGAACGGGGCTTCTTACCCAACAAGCCGCAACACTGCGCGACTTTTCCACTACTTTTGGTTACTGTTCGGGGCGTTGGTCTCCGCGCCCGACGCACCTGCCCCGCTCACGTCCTCAGAGTGCTCTCCCGTGGTGCGCGGAGCGATGCCGTGTGAGCTGCCAGAGTCGTGGGTCTTGGGGGAGTGTACGTGGTCACAACCAGCCGGACGGAGACCGTCCGCGAACAGTCGACGCGGATCGTGGTCGGCACCGGGATCCCGGGGGTCTCAGGGATCCCCGGGGCCGCGGGCGCCACCGGGCGGCGCGGAGCGATCGCCCCCGGCGGGACCAACGGCGCCTGGGTGCGCCCCTACGTCGTGAGCCTGGTCGGCCTGGACCTGGCCGCCGCCCTCACCGCCACCCTCAGCGGCACGGCGGCCCGCTTCCCCTCCGCCCTCGGGGCGGCCACCACCCTGCCCTACCTGGCCCTCTCCCTTCTGCTGCCCCCCGTGTGGATCCTCTTCGTCTACCTGGGCGGCGGCTACGCCCGCCGCTTCCTCGGCGTGGGCACGGAGGAGTACCGCCGCGTCGCCACGGCCGGGATCGCCCTCGCCGCGACCATCGCCGTCGGCGCCTACGCCATGCGCTTCGACCTCGCCCGCGGCTACGCGCTCGTCACCCTGCCGCTCATCCTCCTGCTCACCCTCGGCCTCAGGTACGCGCGCCGCAAGGCCCTGCACCGGCGCCGCGGTTCGGGCCAGTGCATGAGCGGGGTCGTGGTCGTCGGCTACCGCGTGGCCGTCCGCGACCTGGTCCGCCGGTTCCGCGGCGAGGTCTACCACGGCATGCGCGTCGTGGGCGTGTGCCTGCCCCAGGGGGAGGCCGCCCCCGGTCCGGGCGCCGACGAGGTGGAGGGCTGCCCGGTCCTGGGCACCTTCACCGGCGCCGCGGAGGCCGCCGCCCTGGTCGGGGCCGACACCGTCGCGGTCCTGGCCTGCCCGGAGATGGACGGGGCCGAGCTGCGCCGCCTGGCCTGGCGGCTGGAGGAGACCGGCACCGACCTCATCGTCGCCTCCGCGCTCATGGACGTGGCCGGGCCGCGCACCTCCATCCGCCCGGTCGCGGGGCTGCCCCTGCTGCACGTGGAGCACCCCGAACTGGTGGGCGCGCGCCGCGTCCTCAAGGGCGCCTTCGACCGCTGCGCCGCCGCCCTGGCCCTGGTGCTGCTGTCGCCGCTGTTCCTCGCTCTGTGCGTCCTCGTCCGGTCCGAGGGCGGCGGGCCCGCCCTCTTCACCCAGACGCGCGTGGGCAGGGGCGGGGGCGAGTTCACCGTCTACAAGTTCCGTACGATGGTGGTGGGGGCCGAGGCGTTGAAGGCGATGCTCCAGCCCCGCAACGAGCACGAGGGCGTGCTGTTCAAGATGCGCCGCGACCCCAGGGTGACGACCGTGGGGGCCTGGCTGCGCCGGTACTCGCTCGACGAGCTTCCCCAGCTCGTCAACGTGGTCCGGGGGGAGATGTCGCTCGTCGGCCCGAGGCCGCCGCTTCCGGAGGAGGTCGCCCGCTACGGGGACGACGTCCGCCGCAGATTGGTGGTCAAGCCGGGTATGACGGGTCTGTGGCAGGTGAGCGGCCGCTCCGACCTCTCCTGGGAGGAATCGGTCCGTCTCGATCTGCGGTACGTGGAAAACTGGTCGCTGACACTGGACGTCCAGATCTTGTGGAAGACGTGGTCAGCGGTGATCCGTGGGGCGGGAGCATACTAGCCGGTGAAGAACATCCGAAACGATCATGAGGTGGCCCGGGACCTGGCGAGCGAGGCGGGGCAGCTGCTGCTGCGCCTGCGCGCCCGACACGGTTTCGACGAGCCCGACGTCCTGCGCACCCTGGGGGACCGCACCTCCCACGAGTTCCTGTTCTCCGCGCTGGGACGGCTGCGGCCCAGCGACGCCGTCCTCTCCGAGGAGGGGGCCGACGACCCCGCGCGGCTCAACGCGCGCCGGGTGTGGATCATCGACCCCCTCGACGGCACGCGCGAGTTCGCCGAGGCCGGGCGCACCGACTGGGCGGTGCACGTCGCGCTGTGGGAGAACGGCGACCTGGTCGCGGGTGCCGTGGCGCTGCCCGCCCAGGGCAGCACCCTGTCCACGGTCGACCCGCCGTGGCTGCCCGAGGAACGCCCCTCGGACCAGCGGCTGCGCATCACCGCCAGCCGGACCAGGCCCCCGGCCTTCGTCCAGCGGATGGCCACCCAGCTGGGCGCCGAGGTGGTCCCGATGGGCTCGGCGGGCGCCAAGATCTGCGCGGTGCTGCTCGGCATAGCCGACATCTACGTGCATGCGGGCGGCCAGTACGAGTGGGACAGCGCCGCCCCGGTGGCGGTGGCCCGGGCCTCGGGTCTGCACACCTCCCGGATCGACGGTTCCCCGCTGCGGTACAACACGGCGGACCCGTCGCTGCCGGATGTCCTTGTATGCCGATCGGAATTGTCGGGTATGTTGTTGGCGAGCATCCGCGACGGCGCGGACCTGGACAGCGCGGGTCCGCACGCGGGGGGCTGATAGGACGACCCCTCCGCCGTCGGCCCTGTCGGTATTTCTAAGGCGGATTCATGGGTCAGGCGAGTCAGCAGGCCGGACGCTACCAGCTCTCCCAGCTGGACGTCCTGGAGGCCGAAGCCATCTTCATCATGCGCGAGGTGGCCGCGGAGTTCGAGCGGCCGGTGCTGCTCTTCTCCGGCGGCAAGGACTCCATCGTCATGCTGCGCCTGGCCGAGAAGGCGTTCTGGCCCGGCGCCGTTCCGTTCCCCGTCATGCACGTGGACACCGGCCACAACTTCGACGAGGTCATCGAGTTCCGTGACCGCCGGGTCGCCGAGGCCGGCGTCCGCCTGGTCGTGGCCTCGGTGCAGGAGCAGATCGACGCGGGCAAGGTCACCGAGCCCACCGGCCGCTGGGCCAGCCGCAACCGACTCCAGACCTCGGCGCTGCTGGAGGCCATCGAGGAGAACGGCTTCGACGCCGCCTTCGGCGGTGCGCGACGCGACGAGGAGAAGGCCCGGGCCAAGGAACGGGTCTTCTCCTTCCGCGACGAGTTCGGCCAGTGGGACCCCAAGAACCAGCGCCCCGAGCTGTGGAGCGTGTTCAACACCCGCATCGAGCGGGGCGAGCACATCCGGGTCTTCCCGATCTCCAACTGGACCGAGCTGGACGTGTGGGCCTACATCAAGCGGGAGCGGCTGGAGCTGCCCTCCATCTACTTCGCCCACGAGCGCGAGGTCTTCGAGCGCGACGGCATCCTGCTGTCGGACTCGCCCATCATCAACCGCGACGACACCGAGGTCCCGTTCACCGAGACCGTCCGCTACCGCACCGTCGGCGACCTCACCTGCACCGGAGCGGTCAAGTCCACGGCCGTGGAGATCGACGACATCATCGCCGAGATCGCCGCGACCCGGGTGACCGAACGGGGGCAGACGCGGGCGGACGACCGCACCAGCGAGGCCGCCATGGAGGACCGCAAGCGCGAGGGCTACTTCTAGCGCGACGGCCGGAGAAGGTTCATGGCCCGCCTCATCCGTCGTGATCTTGTACTTACAGCGAGGTTCGAGCGCCGACATCGGCTATAAGTACAAGATCATCGCAGGTCAGGAACCTATGCACCACACCGGCAACGTTTCCGGCCAGCCCACTGGCGCCCGCGCCGGAACCCGTTCTCCGCAGACCACACACTCCGCATTGGACCAGGCAAGCATGAGCAACGACATCCTGCGGTTCGCGACGGCGGGTTCCGTCGACGACGGCAAGAGCACCCTGATCGGTCGACTGCTGTTCGACTCCAAGTCCATCTTCGAGGACCAGCTCGACGCGGTGGAGCGCACCAGCGTCGCGCGCGGCGAGGAGCAGACCAACCTGGCACTGCTCACCGACGGCCTGCGCGCCGAGCGCGAGCAGGGCATCACCATCGACGTGGCGTACCGGTACTTCGCCACCCCCAAGCGCACCTTCATCATCGCCGACACTCCCGGGCACATCCAGTACACCCGGAACATGGTCACCGGCGCCTCCACGGCCGACCTCGCCATCATCCTGGTGGACGCGCGCAAGGGCCTCCAGGAGCAGAGCCGCCGCCACGCCTTCCTCACCACCCTGCTCCAGGTGCCCCACCTGGTGCTGGCGGTCAACAAGATGGACCTGGTGGACTACTCCCAGGACCGCTTCGAGGAGATCAGGGCCGAGTTCGCCGACTTCGCCACCAAGCTGGACGTGTGCGACCTGACGTTCGTGCCGATCTCGGCCCTGAACGGCGACAACGTGGTGACCCGCTCGGAGAACATGCCCTGGTACACCGGGCCCTCCCTGCTCCACCACCTGGAGAACGTGCACATCGCCTCCGACCGCAACCTCATCGACGCGCGCTTCCCCGTGCAGTACGTGATCCGGCCGCACAGGTCGGCCGACCCCGAGCTGCACGACTACCGGGGCTACGCGGGCCAGCTCGCGGGCGGCGTCCTCAAGCCGGGCGACGAGGTCACCCACCTGCCGTCCGGGCTGAACACGCGGATCGCCAGGATCGTCACCGCCGACGGCGACGTCACCGAGGCCTACTCGCCGATGTCGGTCACCCTCCTGCTGGAGGACGAGATCGACATCTCCCGGGGCGACATGATCTGCCGCCCCAACAACGCCCCCGCGGTCACCCAGGACGTGGAGGCGATGGTGTGCTGGATGACGGACGCGCGCAAGCTGGAGCCGCGCTCCAAGCTCGTCCTCAAGCACACCACCCGCACCGCGAAGGTCGTGGTCAAGGACCTGCGGTACCGGCTGGACGTCAACACGCTGCACCGCGACGAGCAGGCCGAGCACCTGTCGCTCAACGAGATCGGCCGGGTACGGCTGCGCTCCACCCAGCCCCTGTTCGTGGACGAGTACGCCAAGAACCGGCAGACGGGCGGGTTCATCCTCATCGACGAGTCCACCAACGTCACGGTCGCCGCGGGGATGGTCGTCAAGACCGACTGACCCCGGTCGGGGCGCCGGGGGAGCGGGGCGGTTCCCTCCGCACCCCTCCGGTCGTCACGAAGGGACTGCGGTCCATGACCGAAAGTAATAGCCTGGTGGGGTGGACGATGGTTATCGACTGGTGTTCGTCGGCGGAATGGGCCGCTCCGGCTCGACCCTGATCGAGCGGCTCCTCGGCGAACTGCCCGGGTTCTGTTCGGTCGGCGAGGTCGTGCACCTGTGGCGGCGCGGACTGGTGGAGGACGAGCGGTGCGGCTGCGGCCGACCGTTCTCCGGTTGCGGTTTCTGGTCCGACGTGGGCAAGGAGGCCTTCGGCGGCTGGGACCGTCTGGACACCGGGGAGGTGCTGCGGCTCAAGGACCGCGTCGACCGCACCCGGTTCCTGCCGGTGCTGCTCAACGGCCCCCGCCAGGGCCTGCTCGCCTCCCGGTGCGACCGTTACACCGAGCTCTACCACCGCCTGTACTCGGCGGTGTCCCTGGTCAGCGGCGCCCACGTGATCGTGGACGCCAGCAAGCACGCCTCCCTGGCCGCCTGCCTGCGCTGGCGCTACGGCGCCCGGATGCGCCTGCTGCACGTGGTGCGCGACCCGCGTGCGGTGGCCCACTCCTGGGCCAGGCGCGTGGCACGCCCGGACGCCTCCCCCGACAGCAGCGAGCCGGAGATGGCCCGCTACTCGGCCGGACGGGCGTCGGTGCAGTGGATGACCCAGAACGCCTGTTTCGACGCCCTGGCCCGGCGCGGCGTCCCGACCCTGCGCGTGCGCTACGAGGACTTCGTCGCCGACCCCGGCGACGAGTTCGACCGGATCGCGGAGTTCGCGGGGTACGCGGGCACCCCGCCGGACGCGGCGCGGGGCTGCTCCGGCCTGTCGGAGGGGCACGCCGTGTCGGGCAACCCGATGCGCTTCTCGGCCGGGCGCGTCGGGGTCCGCGCCGACCACGGGTGGCGCGAGGCGATGCCCTCCTGGCGGCGGCGCCTGGTGGCCGCCGTGACGGCTCCGTCCCGGGGGCGTTACGGCTACTGAAGTCCGTTTTGCCACTTCAGGGACTGTTGTCCGCCCCAAATATGACGTATGGTGTTTATCTGAACACTCTGAGTCACATTTGGAGAGCTAGGGGGAGTTCGCCGTGGACAGGGGACCGGTACGGGCACTGGCGACGACGGGGGCACTGACCCTCGTCCTGACACTGGCCGGGGCGGGGGACAGCCCGGCGGGCGGGACCTCGTCCTCTCCACGGCAACCCTCGGACCGGCCGGTGGGGGCGACGGAGTTCCCCCGGGGCGGGGGATACGCCGCCGACGAGGAGTGCACCGTCTCGGAGATCCTGGAGCCCTCGTGCGGAGTCTGGTGGGGGGCCAGCCCCTACCAGGACCGGATCGAGCCGCTGGAGGAGGCGGTCAACCGCCGCATGGACATCGTCTACACCTGGCGCGGCGTCGACCAGGCGAACATCCCCGGCAGGCGCGAACGGGAACTGATCGCCGAGGGCAGGTTCGTGCACACCAACATCGAGGCCCGGCGGTTCACGCGCTCCGGGCATCCGGCGGTCTCCTACGAGTCCATCATCGACGGCGAGTTCGACGACTCCCTGCGGTCCCAGGCCGACGCCATCGCGGACCTGGGGGTGCCCTACTTCGTCACCTTCGACCACGAGGCCGACGCCAACACGCGCTACGACAGGCGCGGCACACCCGAGGAGTTCGTGCGGGCCTGGCGGCACATCGTGGACCTGTACCGCGAGGAGGGCGCGGACAACGCCATCTGGGTGTGGAACGTGACCGGGTGGGAGGGCAACTTCGACCGCCTCCCCGGCCTGTGGCCCGGCAACGACTACGTCGACTGGGTCAGCTGGGAGGCCTACAATATGACCGGTTGCGACTCCCAGCCGCACTGGGACGAGGTGTACTCCTTCGAGGACATGATGCGCCCGGCCTACGAGTGGTTCCAGAACGAGGGGCCCGAGCACGGGATCGACCCGGACAAGCCGGTGATGATCGGCGAGATGGGCACCACGCCCATCGGCCCGCAGGAGACCCTGGAGTGGTACTCCGAGATCCCCGACGTGCTGCGCCGCTACGAGCGGGTGCGCGCGGTCAAGGTGTGGGACAACAAACTGTCCTCGGACTGCGACTTCCGGATCCGGGCCAACGAGTACGCCCAGCGCGGCTTCGAGGCGGCCGGGCAGGACCCGTACGTGTACCTGCCCGAGCAGGTGCGCGACCTGGCCGAGTACGCCCAGGAACGGGGCTGACCGCCCGGGGCCCGGACCGTCCCGGACGGTCCGCGCGGACCGCCGCTCCCACAGGGGGCGGCGGTCCGCGCGCGTGTGCGGGCCGTGCGCGGGGGCGTGCCGCCGCCCTCGGTCCGGTGCCGCGTCCTCGCCCGGTGAGGCCCGTGCGCGCGGGGGTGTACCGGGTTCAGCCGCCCACGGGCCGGAACATGGACCAGGTGCGCGGGCCGCCCCCGGGCAGTTCGTACTCGGCGGTCACCCGGAAGCCGAGCGATGTGTACAGGCCCACGTTGTCCTCCGTCGACGTCTCCAGGAACGCCGGGAAGCCCGCCGCGTCGGCCTCGTGCAGGCCAGCGCCGATCACCGCGCGCCCCAGGCCCTGACCCCGGGACGCGGGGTGGACGCCGACGGTGCCGAGGAACCACACCGGCTCCTCCGGCCGGTACGGCGCCATGGCGGCCTCGGCCGCCGCGTAGGCCGGGGCGCGGTCGCCCGCCAGCTCCACGAGCCGAGGGAGCAGGGCCTCCATGGCCTCCTGCGCGCCGTCGGAGCCGGGCACCGTCCAGACGGAGGCCGCCTGGAGGTCGTCGCTCACCCACACCCGCCCGTACGGAAGGCCGACGTCGGCGAGGAAGACGTGCTGGAACTCCCGCAGCCGCGTCCCGTGACCGTCGGCGCTGATCACGTGACGGGTGAAGGGATAGTCCGCGAAAGCGGCGGCCAGCGTGTCCGCCGCCCCCTCGACGTCCTCGGGGGTGGCTTTCCGGATCATGCGCGTCCTTTCCGGCTGCTCGGTCCGCGCGCCGGGGGCCCGGCGCGCGGACCGAGGCTACACGCCCCTGCCGCGCAGGTGCAGCGCGCGCGTGATCCACCCGGCGGGCACCCCGCACACCACCGCCAGCGCCAGGTAGGCGCGGGCCTCGGCCGGGCGGCTGCGGACCGTGGTGCCGATCCAGCGCAGCGCGGCGCGCCGGCGCCCGGAGGCGGCCTCGGCGAAGGCGATCTGCCCGGCCACGCGCGCGTGGCCGCGCGGGACCAGCGCGAACTCGGGGTAGCGGTCCAGCAGCCAGCGCAGGGCGGTGGAGATGGTCCGCCAGCGTCCGGAGAAGTGCGACCTGCGGTGCCACAGCACCCGCACACCCGGTTCGGGGATGTTGCGGATGGGGCCGCGTCGGGCCAGCCGCAGCAGCAGTTCGTAGTCCTCGGCGTAGCTGCCGGGGATCTCCTCGCTGACGGTTCCGCAGCCGTCGATCATGGCGCGGCGCCGGATGAGGAACGTGGACGGGTGCAGCTCGGTCAGGCGCGACCCCAGCAGGTCGCCGAAGGTCACGCTGGTGCGGTCCAGGCTGCGGACCGCCTCGACCCTGTCGTAGACCACCCGGATGCCGCAGCACACCAGCTCGGTGCCGGGCTCGTCGAGCATGACGTCGACCTGTGCCCGGAGCTTACCGGGCAGCCACGTGTCGTCGTCGTCGCAGAAGGCCACCAGGTCGGTGTCGGCGGCGAGCACGCCGGTGTTGCGGGCCCCGGCCAGGCCGGGGGTGAGGGTGTTGGTGACCACCCGCACGGGGCGGTCGCCGTCGGAGCGGGCCAGGGAGGGGTCGGGCTGGTCGTTGTCGAAGACGACGATCGTGGTGATGAGACCGGAGTAGTCCTGCTCGCTGATCGCCCGCAGGGTGCGGCGCAGCAGTTCCGGCCGGTCCCGGGTGGGCACCACCACGGTCACGCCGGGTCGGGGCGCGGTGTCGGCCGCGTCGGCCGCGCCGGTCTGGGCGGCGGTGCGGTCGGAGGTGTGGTCGGCGGCCTGGGGGACGGTTCGTGTGGTGGTCGGTGCGGCGGTGCGGGTGGTGGTCAGCGGTTCCGTGCCGCTTCCGGCGGTGCGGACGGCGGAGTCGGTGGCCGTGGCGGCGGGGTCCGCGGCGGTTTCCGCCGCCGCGTCCCGGGTGCCCGTGAGCAGGTCGATGAGCTCCCCGGCGCGCAGCGCGGCGCGCTCGGTGCCCTCGCCGTCGCCGGGGTCCACCCGGAAGTCCCCGGGCGAGGCGAGCGCCCTGTCCAGGAGTGCGGAGAGCTGCTGGGGGGTGGCGCAGGAACGTATCCGGCCCGCCTCCTCCAGGCGCCGCACGAACAGGAGTTGGTGTTCGTCGACGTGCTCGTCCAGTTCGGGGTCGCGGGCGACGACGATGGGCAGGCGTCCGGCGCGGCGTGCCTGGACGATGGTGCCCGGTCCGCCGTGGGCGACGACCACCCGGGCCCGGCGCATGTGCTCGCCGAGCTCCTCTCCGGGCAGGAACGGGGTGCCCGCGGCCACGGCGGGGGCGGCGCTGTGCCCGTGCTGGACGAGGAAGCGCAAGGTCCGGTGGCGCCGGGCGTAGTCGTCGATCCAGCGGACCAGCCGGTCGAAGGAGTGGTGGTCGGTGCCGAGGCTGACGACCACGTCGGGGTGGCCGCTGTCGTCGGAGCGCGGGACGGGACGCGTGGTCTGTTCGGTCAAAGCAGCGGTCCTACCGTGATGGCGGTCGGCATGAAGGCGCGCTGTTCCTCCCACTGGGCGAGGAACAGCCGGGTGAACGGACGGCACAGCCGGGCGGTGAGCGTCGGTGTGTCGAGACGGTCGTAGACCTCGATGTAGACGGTCGGTATCCGCAGCAGCCACGCCAGGGCGAAGAACGGCAGGGCCACCCCGGCGCCGGTGGTGACCACGGCGCAGGGGCGCCGCTCGCGCAGGACGCGGACGGCCAGCCAGGCGTTGCGCAGCAGGTTGCCCACGTGGCGGGTGGTGGGGTGGAAGGCCCACCGGACGCGCTCGCCGGCCAGGGCGGACTCGGCGTCGGGGGTCCGGAAGGTCACCCACACGCGCTCGCGGTGGCGCCACCAGGGGCGCAGTGAGCACAGCTGGGTGAGGTGCCCTCCGCTGGAGGCCACCAGGAGAACCGGTCGTGGAGACATGTGGTCATCATTTCATAACTCTGTGTAGTCGCTGGGATGGTCGCGGCGAGGCGCACCGGTTGTCCACAGGCGAGAAGCGCGTCTTCCGCAGGGCGCGCGCAGGGGCTTTCATGGATAACGGGGGGTCCCCCGGGCCCGCCCGCCTCGGCGTGCCCGCACCACCTCTGGTCACCGTCGTGTGCCCGCACCGCCTCCGGTGGGCGTCGTCGGTTACCGCCGCCGTATGCCTCACCGGCGCGGGCCCAGGCCCAGGAGTCCCCGCAGCGACCACACCGTCACCAGGTGCCCCACGGCTCCCGAGGCCACTGCCATCGCCAGCGTCGCGGTTCCGCCGCCCAGCAGCGCCTCCAACAACAGCGGCAGGGCGCCGAACCACGTCAGCGCGCTGGCCGTCGCGGCCAGCACCGGACGGCTGAACGGGTGCAGCACCACGCGGGACCGCAGCTGCCACAGCGGGAGCAGCTTGCGCACCAGCATCGCGGCCACCAGGGCCACGGCCGCCCCGGCCGCTCCGGCCACGGGCACGAGCAGCACGCACACCAGCACGTTCGCCGCCAGCGACAGCACGTTGTTGACCAGGTTCAGCCGGGTCAGACCGGTCATCGTCAGGACCAGGTCGCCCATGCCCAGCGCGGCGGCCGTCAGCTGGCCCGCGCACACCACGGCCAGCGCCGTCGCTCCCGCGGCGTATTCCGGCCCGAACAGCCGCATCACCTCGGGGGCGAACACCAGCACCGACAGGTACAAAGGCCACAGCAGGCACACCAGCCACGCCGTTCCCGCCTGGTAGAGGGTCCGGACCCCGGCGTGGTCGCCCGTCGCCAGCTGTTCGGCGAACCTGGGCTGGGCCGCGTACAGCACCGCCTGCGTGCCGAACTGGCCTACCACCATGACCCGCGTGGCCGCCGTGAACACCGCCGCTCCGGTCAGCCCGCTCAGGAGTGCCACGAGGACCACGCCGCCGCGCTGCACACCCATCTGGGCGACCGCGGCCACCGCGCGCGGCAGGGAGAAGGACCAGAACGTCCGCGCGTCCACCCGTTCCACGGACTCCTGAGTCACAGCTGTTCCGGTGAGCACGGGCGCACCGGCGGCACCGTCGGCCTCCGGAACCGCGGTCGTTCCCGTGGTCGCGGGCTCGTCATGGGCATGGCCAGTCCCCGGAATCACAGCCGTCCCGGTGCCACCGGGGCCACCAGCGGCGCCTTGCTTCCCTGCGGGCACCGCCTCCTCGGGGCCGTCCGTCTTCCCGGAGCCGTCCGTCTTCCCGGGGCCGTCCGTCTCCCCGGGGCCGTCCGTCTTCCCGGAGCCGTCCGCCTCCGCGGGGAGACCACCGGCCTCGGGAACGGCCCGGCGCACGACACGGCCCAGCCAGAACCACGCCACCACGGCCGCGGGCAGGTACGGCCCCGCCCACGCCAGCGCCAACAGCCCCGCCGCCCCCGACAGCGCTACCCCCGCCACCAGGGCCAGCTGCGCCAGCGGACGGCCCACCTTGTCCACCAGCACGGTTCCGGCCATGTCGTGGTGGGCACGCGTCGCGGCCAGGGCCGTGTCCGCCAGCACCGCGAACGGCAGGAACACCGCCAGCAGCCGCAGGTAGACCTCCGCCCCGTCGCCGCCCAGGCCCCGCGCCACCGGCCCGGCGCACACCAACAGCAGCATCGCCAGCGCGCACGCCACGAGCACGGCCGGGGCCACGGCCGTCCGCAGCAGCCGGGGCACGCCCCCGGGTTCCCCGAACACCCGCATCCGGGCGATGAAGTACACCAACCCGTCCGACGCGCCCAGGTTGGCCACCACCGCGGCGATCAGGAACACCGACGTCGCCGAGAACAGCAGCCCCGCCGTCTCCTGGGAGAACGCCCGCGTGATCGTCACGATCACGGCGAGGTTCAGCGCGGCGCCGACCACGGCCCCCGCCATGTTGACCGCCCCGCCGCGCAGGACGCGGCGCAGCCCCGCCCGCTCCCGCTCCGCGGCGGCGGTCATGCGCGCCACGAGGGGACGCGCCCCCACCAGTCCGCCAACCGGGCGTCGCTGTCGGCGAACCGCGCGGTCAGTTCCGCGCGCAGCCCCTCGGGCATCGTCGTCCGGGCGCGCGCGTTGTGCCTGCCCGGGGCGTTCCCCGGCCCGGGCGGCAGCCCCAGGAACCGCTCCACCCCGTTCAGCGCCCGCGCCGTGCCGTCGAACAGGTCGGCGTGGTCCACCACGTGCATCCGGTCCCGTCCCAGGTGCTTCTCCATCCGCGCCAGCTGGTCCGCGTAGCGGCCGCGCGCCACGTAGCCGTGGTGCTGGTGGGAGTACGACCGGTACCCGGGGTCGGCCAGCATCCGCTCCTCCTCACCGGCCAGCCGCTCCGGTTCCAGCTCCAGCGCCCGCTCGAACGGCTCCGTCTCGAACCCGCGCGCGGTCTCGTGCGCGTGCGCCGAGTAGGCACGCTCCACCGGGTCGCGCAGGATGACCACCACCCGCACGTCCGGCAGGTCGCGGGCGATCCGCTCGGCGGCCAACGGGTGGAACAGGTAGTACGGGCTGGACTCGACCACCCTCACCCGGAGGCGCTCCCGCCGGGCTCGCAGCGACGCGCGCAGGGGAAAGTACGCCCGGTACCGGTCCGGGCCGCCGCGGTAGCCGGTGTCGAAGTAGTGCACCCCCTTGCGCAGGGTGGGTCCGGTGACGCACGGGTGCAGGCACAGCGACCTGAACAGCGACGTCGTGCCCGAGCGCTGCGCCCCGCAGACGAGGAAGTCGGGCAGCGCGCGGGCCGGTGCGGTGAGCGCGCCCAGGCCGTCGGCGAGGGGCAGGAGCGCCTCCCGGGCCGGGACGGCCATGCGGTGGAACAGGACGGGAACGGTGCTCCGGGGCATCACGTGCTCCTTCTGTCGCGGTTTCGGTCACCCCGGCCGCCGTCCTCGGCACCCGGGTTCGGTGGGTCGTGTCGATCGATCGGGGGGCCTGGTCCGGCGGGCCCGTCCGGATCTGGCGAGGCGTTCGGACCTGGCGGGCCGTTCAGATGGGGGCGGGCCGTTCAGACCTGGCGGGCCTCGCGGGCCTCGTGGGCCGCCCTCTCCTGGAGCCCCTCCAGCGCGGGCAGCAGCCAGTCGTCCAAGGCCGCGAGGTGGCCGCCGCTCTCGTCCTGCCGGTCGTGCAGGTACCGGGTGGCCAGGTCGATGAGGTACAGCGCCATCACGGTGGACACCGTGTGGTGGCTCACCCCGGTCTCGGACATCAGGGGGTCGCGCAGCAGCCGCGACCCGCTCTCCAGCCACCGGTGCACGCCCGGGTGGACCCCGGCCTGCACGCACTCGTTGAGGTCGTAGTGCAGGGCGTCGAAGCCCGCGGGCGCGTCCATGGCGAGCCGTTCCCAGTCCCACACGAACGCGCGCCGGGCGGTGCTGGCGATGTTCCACCTGGTCAGGTCGCCGTGCCAGGCGCCGAATGGCACGTACACGTCGGGCAGGCGGCGCAGCGCGGCGCGCAGCGGCGCCACCTCGGGACGCGTGCCCAGTGTCACGATCCGCTCCTCCAACGACCGCCGGTAGGGGCTGTCGGACAGCCTTCGGCGCCGCACCCTGGACAGCCCGACGATCTGCGTCACGCACCTCAGCAGCTGTCGCCGCGTGGGCCGGTCGGTCTGGACGCCGACCGGCAGCGCCTCCTGCACCAGCAGCGGATGGCCGTTCCACTCGCCCTCGTGCATCAGCCGGGGAACGGTCACGTCCGGCAGGCGGGCCTCGGCCAGCTGGCGCAGGGCCCGCGTCTCGGCGCGCACCAGGCGCGAGGTCAGGTCGTTGACGGCCACCTTGGCGTAGCCGATCGTGCGGCCGCCGGGCGTGAGCAGCAGGAGCACGGGCTTGCGGTTGGCCCGGGGCGGGCCCACGTGGATGGCGACGGCCAGCTCGCGGTCCAGCGCCGACGTGAGCGCGTGCTCGATGCCCGGACCGGCCCCCACGTAGAGCCGGTCGCGCAGCAGGAGCGGAGCCAGCCCGGTGGCGAACGCCCCGGTCAGCAGCAGCGTGCGCGCCCGCTCCCGGAACGAGTGCCCCTGGGAGAAGGACGTGATGCCCCGGGTGGCCGCCGACCGGTCGTGGGCGGGCAGGATCACCCGGGGGTTCTGCGCGTTGGGGACCGGAAGGTACTGGGTGCCCCGGTCGCGGCGGACCAGCCGCCGCATACCGCGGTCGCCGGGGCCGAGCAGTCCGCCGCACGGCCACAGCACCGCGGCGAGGTCGGTCAGGTAGGTCGTCTCGCTGTTCACCAAAGACCCCCGCGGGTGCGCGCGGTCCGCCGCCGGAGCACCGGTTCCTCGCCCCGCCACAGCAGGGCGACGGCGACCATGGTGACGGCCAGCGGGGACATCAGCGCGACGTAGAAGAACATGTACCAGAACAGCAGCAGCACGGTCAGCAGCGCGCCCTGCCCCTCCAGCGAGGACGCGCGGCGGTAGCGCCACACGACGTGTGCGAAGAAGGCCAGCATGAGGCCGGTGCCCACCCAGCCGCCGGCGATCAGCGTCATCCACAGCTGACCCGCGTTGCCGATGACGTGCTGGCCGCAGCCGGGGCACTCGGCGGTGGGGCCGACCGCGATCGAGTCCGAGCTGCCCAGGCTCTCCCGGGTGGTGCCCCACCCCATGACCGGGGACAGCCGGGCGGCCTCCACGGACGCGGCGTTGGTGGCGGCCCGGCCGCCGTCGCTGTGCGGGTTGTCGAGCCTGGCCCGCACCACGTCGGCGAGCGGTGAGGCGGCCAGCGCCAGCAACACCGCCAGGCACGCGACGGCGCAGGCGCCCACCAGGACCGCCCGGCCGCGGCGCAGCGCCACCAGGGCCGCGAAGGCCGCGGACAGCGCCAGCCCCGCCCACAGGGCCCGGTTGAGCGAGTACACGGCGGGGACCACGGCCAGCGCGGCGGCGGCCAACGCACCCCAGCGCACCCATCCCGAACCCTGCGCCACCCAGCCCACCACCAGCCACACCAGCAGCAGGGAGAGCATGTACCCCCAGATGTTGGTGTACTCCCAGGGGGCCTTCGGGCGGGCCGACTCGTACCCGAAGATGTCCATGACCTGTGCGGACGCCGGGTGGATGAGGGTCTGCATGTAGGGGTCGGAGGTCAGGGAGGCGGGGAGCAGGTACTCCGCCGGGGCCGTGAACTCGAACCGGGGCGCGAGCATGCCCAGGTAACCGCCCGCGATCGTGGCCAGGCACAGCACCGCCAGCGCGCCCGCGACCGCGCGCGTGGGCAGCTCGCGCTCGGAGAGGTTGCCGACGTAGAGCATCAGGACCGTCAGCACCAGGTAGTTGACCGCACGGAGCACGGCGCCGCCGTATCCGCCGCTGTCCGGCACGGTGCCGGGCATCTCCAGCTGGACCAGGCACAGGCCCAGCACCGTCCACAGCAGGAACAGCGCCCACAGCCAGAACCCCGGGGGGACCCGCAGCCCCGTGGTCCGGTGGCGGCGCACCAGTTCGGCGACCATCGGGACCGCGAACAGCCAGTACGCGAACTGCCCCAGGCCCAGCGCCCACCACAGCGGGTACCCGGCCAGCAGCCAGAGCAGCGGCCGACCGGCGACGTCGCCGGTTCCGCCCGCCGGGAGCGGGCCCCCGAGGCCCCCGACGACGGGGCCCACCGCCTCGGGGGTCGGCCGGGGAACGCGGGCGGACGTGCTCCAGGCCATCAGTTCCGGGTCCCCGGGGCGGTGTCCGGGGAGGCGGAGTCCTCGGCGGTCCCGGTCGTCTGGGAGTCCTCGGTCCCCTCCGAGGCGAAGGCCACGAGGGCCTCGGTGGCCTCGGCGCCGCTGACGGTCACCTCGAGGGCGTGGGGCTCCGGTGCCTCAGCGGTCCGGGCCAGTCCGAAGGCCATCTCCGCCTCCGAGGCCGTGCCCGGGGCCGCGGTGGTTCCCGCGGTGTCACCGCTGGTCCCGTCGGTCTTGTCCGTGTCAGCCGTGTCGGTGCCAGCTGTGTCCGTGCCAGCTGTGTCCGGGTCCGCGGTGACTTCCGCCGCCCGGTCGGCCTCGGTGGCCTCCGTGGCAGGGGAGCCTTCGGTGACCTCGGGTGCCGCCGGGACCTGGGTGGCACCGTCGCCTCCCAGCACGCGGGGGACCTCCAGACCCGCGGGTATCCCACCGTCGCGGGGAGGCTCCACGTCCTCCGAGGGCTCCGCCGGATCCTCCGTGGCCTCCGCCCGCCGGGGACCGGGCACCCCGGGGACCCCTTCCGCCTCCCTGGGCGCCGGAGGCAGGGCCGTCTCACCGCGCCCCTCCGCCCCCTTGATTCCGGCAGCCGCGGGCAGTTCGCTGACGATGCCGGTCAGCGTGATCCCCGCACCGGTGCGGCCCTTCGCGGTCCCGGTCGGCCCCTCGGCCTTCCCGGTCCCTTCGTCCCTTCCGGGCGTGCGACCGGCTCCGGCGAGTTCCTCCTCCCCACGCACTCCGGCGGCGGACGGCGACGCCAGCGGCGCGGGCCCGGCCAGCGGCTGGCGCGGCAGGACGGCCGTGCCCGGGACGGGGACCCCGAACCGGTCGGCGAGGACGAGCAGCCCCCTCAGCTCGGCGCGGCGCGTGCGGCCCAACTCGACCACCGGCAGCATCAGGTCGGCCGAACCGGCCAGCGCGTGCGCGTCGGCGCGCTCGCTCACCGGTGCCACCGCCACCACCACGTACTCCGCCCCCGCACGCAGCAGCCGCACCAGCTCCGGCATCGCGGTGCCCTGCACCGGCGCGTCCAGGCCCGGCGACCCGTACCGCAGGACCCGCAGGCGGGGCACCACGTCGGGCCGCGCCTCCAGGTCGGCGGGGTCCTCGCCCTCCAGCAGCGCCTCGGCCAGGCCGGGGCCCTCCGGCAGCCCCAACAGCTCCCCGACGGTGTCGGTGCGGGGGTCGGTGCACACCAGCAGCGTCTCCGAGCCCGTGCGGGCCAGGGACGCGGCCAGGTTCACCGCGGTCGCCGCACCCGCGCGGCCCGGGGTGGTCGCGGTGACGAGCAGGACGCGCCCGAGAACCGCCTCCTCGCCTTCGAGGAGCTCGGCCAGCCCGGACTCCCCCTCGGCGCCGCCCGCTCCCGCGGCCCTTCCGGCGCGGTCGGTCACTCCGGTCCCACCCGACCCGGTTCCGGTCAGCCCAGCGCCCTCCGAAGGGCGGTCGGCCGCCGCGGGAACGGGGCCCGCGGCGAGGCGGGCGCGCACCAGGTGCGCGAACTCGTTGACCCGCTGACCGCGGCGGTCACCGTCCGTCAGCAGCCCGGGGGAGCGCTGGCCGCGACCGACCCGCTCGGACAGGTCGAGCAGTACCGGCACCGCCCCGATCCGCCCGGTCTCCTCGGCGTCGTGCAGCCTCGGGTCGAGGCGGTCGCGGACCACGGCCGCCAGCAGCCCCGCCAGCAGGCCGAGCGCGGCGCCGCCGACCAGCCACAGAGCGGGCAGCGGGCTGCTCGCGCGCTCGGGGAGCCCCGCCGGGGTGATGACCCTCCCGGGCTCGACCGTCTCCGCCAGGGCGCTGAGCGGGCTGATGCCGTTGCCCAGCTCGGTGATCTCCGCGCGCAGCGCCTCGACCCGCGCGTCGGCGCCGGGGTCCGCGGACTCCCCGGCGGCCTCGGCGAGGGCCTCGTAGCGGGCCTCCTGCTCCCCGCGCAGTGCCTCCAGGTGGCTGTCGATCAGCCCGGCGATCCGCTCGCGGCGCAGTTCGAGGTAGGCGTCGGCGTAGGCCTGCGCGCCCGCCCGCGCGGCCTCGGGGCTCCCGGCTGAGTAGCTGATCTCCAGGACGCTGCTGTTGGGGGGCACGCTCACGTCCACCCGCTCGCGCAGGTCCTCCACGGGGGGCGCGGTGCCGCCTCCTTCGCCCAGGGACTCGGCCACGGCGGACGACACGCGGTCCGACAGCAGGACCTGCGCCTCGGTGTCGAGGTTGACGTCCCCGGCCAGGCGGCCGGAGCGCTCCCCGGTGAACTCGGCCATCCCGCTGGGCTGGACCTGGACGGCGGAGACGGAGGTGTAGGCGGCGGGGAGTCCGATCACCGCGGCGGCGGCCAGGGTCAGCCCGCCGAGCACGCCGGCGCCGACGAACCGCCGGCGGCGGCGCAGCAGTGCCGTGTACTCCCTCAGTTCCGGTCCGGACGGGCCGGGGGCGTCGGTGTCCATCGAGTCCTCTCCGCACAAAGATGGTCAACACTTTTAGTGATTGATTGCATACTAAGTGTAATCCCTTGGGGGATCTTCGAGGCATGGGCGAGCGGCCGTTTCTCGATGCGGGAAGCGACCGGAACGGGAGAGCACGTCATGACCGAGGAGGACCCCGGACACGCGAAAGGGGCGGCGGGACACTCCCACCGCCCCCTCAGGCGCCGCCGGGGTGGTCGGACCCCGAGGCCGGACGTCCCCTAGCTGATGACCACCGTGGGCGGAAGGCCGGTGGAGGACTCCCACGCCTCGTCGCACTCGTTCTGGCTGGAGACCGTGTGCGCGAGGGCCGAGCAGTTCCGGTACTGCGCCATCTGCTCCTGGTACACCACGGCCACCGCGAACAGCGCCAGCGACATCACGATCCCCAGCACGCCCACGACCACGCTCATCAGCGCGCCCGGCGCCTCGGTGCGGTTGGCCCGCGCGGCCCGCCTCGCCCGGAAGCCCTGCACGACACCGAACACGGACAGCACGACCCCGTAGGGCGGCAGCAGCAGGCCGGCCGCCCCGAAGAACAGGCCCCACAGGCCGCCGCGTTCGGCTCTGGGCGGCTGCCCCTCGGTCCGGGGCTCCGGGCTGTTGTCGGTCAAGGTTCACTCCTTATGCGCGCCCCTCTCGGGGCGCCGTGGTCGCCTCCGCTGCGCGGAGGCTACCCGTCGTCCATGGTCACGCCGGTCCGCGGGCCGCCGAGACCCCCGTCACAGGCCGGCCAACACCCACTCCCCGTGGGTAGACGCTACCTGGACCGATAGGGTGTGATCGCGGGCGGGCCCAGCGGGCGCGCCCGCTGCCCGCACGTCACCCGCCGCCACCCTCAACGGACGCCTCCGGTCCACGGACGCCCACCAGGGGCCGCGCGGCGGAGGACGATCGGGTCACCCGCAAACCCTGCCTTCGGCGCGATGGCATGGGCTGGCGTGCGTCACACACCGCGCCTGCGGCGGGGTGGCGCGGTCCGGCGCGCGCGCCGAACCCCCGGACCGGCGTACGCGAGATCCGGATGCTGCGCCGTCCCCCGGCGCCCCCGGAGGCGGGAGGCGGCTCTCGCACCGTTCTCTACACAATGGGAGAAGCATTGTCCGCGCGAGTGGTGGTCCTCATATCGGGCACGGGCAGCAACATGGCCGCCCTGCTGGACGCGGCCAGGGACCCGGCCTACGGGGCGACCGTCGTCGCCGTCGGCTCCGACCGCGAGGGGACCCGCGGCGTCGAACTGGCCGAGGAGGCCGGGGTACCCGCGTTCGTCGTCCCCTTCCGCGACTACTCCGACCGCTCGCGGTGGAACGCCGCCATGGCCGAGCGCATCCACGAGCACCGCCCCGACCTGGTGGTCTCCGCGGGCTTCATGCGCATCCTCGGCCCCGCCGTGATCGGCAGCCACCCGGCGGTCAACATCCATCCCGCGCTCCTGCCCTCCTTCCCCGGCGCGCACGCCGTGCGTGACGCGCTCGCCCACGGTGTCCGCGTCACCGGCACCACCATCCACTTCCTCGACGAGGGCGTCGACTCCGGTCCGATCATCGACCAGGTGGCGGTGCCCGTCGAGGAGGGCGATGACGAAGCCAGCCTCCACGAGCGCATCAAGTCCGTGGAGCGGACGATGCTGGTCGACACGGTCGGCAGGCTCGCCCGCGAGGGCTGGACCATCGACGGCAGGCACGTGCGGTTCGGCCGCACCGAGCAGCGCGTCACCGACGCGACCGACACGAAGGAGAACCGGTGACCCAGCAGGCCATCAGGCGTGCGTTGATCAGCGTCTACGACAAGACCGGTCTGGAGGAGCTGGGCATCGGCCTGGCCGAGGCCGGGGTGGAGATCGTCTCCACCGGCTCCACCGCCGCGCGGCTGCGCGCCGCCGACATCCCCGTCACCCCCGTGGAGGACGTCACCGGCTTCCCCGAGATCATGGAGGGCCGCGTCAAGACGCTGCACCCCTCCGTGCACGCCGGGCTCCTGGCCGACCGGAACAACCCCGAGCACGTCGCCAGGATCAAGGAGCTGGGCATCGCCCCCTTCGACCTGGTCGTGGTCAACCTCTACCCCTTCCAGGACACCGTCGCCTCCGGCGCCTCCGAGGCCGACTGCATCGAGAAGATCGACATCGGCGGCCCCGCCATGGTGCGCGCCTCAGCCAAGAACCACGGCAGCGTCGCGGTCGTGGTCGACCCGGGCAGCTACGACGCCGCCCTGGAGGCCGTCCGCGACGGCGGCTTCACCCTGGAGCAGCGCAAGCGCCTGGCCGGACTCGCCTTCCAGCACACCGCCGCCTACGACGCGGCCGTCGCCGGGTGGTTCGCGGCCGACTACGCCCCCGACGAGGAGGCCGCCGAGTCGGGCTGGCCCGGCTTCCTGGGCACCGTCCACAGCCGCAGGGACGTGCTGCGCTACGGCGAGAACCCGCACCAGAAGGCGGCGCTGTACACCGTCGCGGGCGCCCCGGAGACCGGCCTGGCCGGAGCCGAGCAGCTGCACGGCAAGGCGATGTCCTACAACAACTACGTGGACGCCGACGCCGCGCTGCGCGCCGCCCACGACTTCGACCAGCCGTGCGTGGCCATCATCAAGCACGCCAACCCGTGCGGGATCGCCGTCGGCGCCGACAACGCCGAGGCCCACCGCAGGGCGCACGCCTGCGACCCGGTGTCGGCCTTCGGCGGCGTCATCGCCACCAACCGCCCCGTCGGCGAGGAGCTGGCCGGACAGATCGCGGAGATCTTCACCGAGGTCGTCGTCGCCCCCGCCTTCGAGCCCGCGGCCGTGGAAGTCCTCAGCCGCAAGAAGAACATCCGCCTGCTCGTGGCGGACGGCTCCGGCTCCGGCGCGGGCGTGGAGCACCGCCAGATCAGCGGCGGCCTGCTGGTGCAGTCGCGCGACGCGATCGACGCCCCCGGCGACGACCCCTCCACCTGGACCCTGGCCACCGGCGAGCCCGCCGACGAGGCCACCCTGGCCGACCTGGCCTTCGCCTGGAAGGCCGTGCGCGCGGTCAAGTCCAACGCCATCCTCCTGGCCTCCGGCGGCGCCACCGTGGGCGTGGGCATGGGCCAGGTCAACCGCGTGGACTCCGCCCGCCTGGCGGTCACGCGCGCGGGCGAGAGGGTGACCGGGTCCGTGGCGGCCAGCGACGCCTTCTTCCCCTTCCCCGACGGCCTGGAGATCCTCACCGAGGCGGGGGTCCGCGCCGTCGTCCAGCCCGGCGGCTCGGTCCGCGACGAGGAGGTCGTGGCCGCGGCCAAGGCGGCCGGGGTGACCATGTACCTCACCGGGACCCGGCACTTCTTCCACTGAGCGAGGAGACACACGCATGAGCGCGATCGTTCTGGACGGCAAGGCCGTCGCGAAGTCCATCCGTGAGGAGCTCTCCGAGCGCGTGGCGAAACTGCACGACCGCGGCGTCGCCCCCGGCCTGGGCACCGTCCTGGTCGGCGACGACCCGGGCAGCCACTCCTACGTGCGCGGCAAGCACCGCGACTGCGCGCAGGTGGGCATCGCCAGCATCCGCCGCGACCTGCCCGCCGACGCCACCCAGGAGCAGGTGGAGCAGGCCGTCCACGAGCTCAACGCCGACCCGGCCTGCACCGGCTACATCGTGCAGCTCCCGCTGCCGAGGGGCCTGGACGAGAACCGCGTGCTGGGCCTGATCGACCCGGTCAAGGACGCGGACGGCCTCCAGCCCTCCAACCTCGGCAGGCTGGTGCTGATGCAGGAGGCGCCGCTGCCGTGCACCCCGCGCGGCATCGTGGAGCTGCTCACCCGCTACGACGTGCCGATCCGTGGCGCGGAGGTGGTCGTGGTCGGGCGCGGCGTGACCGTGGGCCGCCCCCTCGGCCTGCTGCTGACCCGCAGGTCGGAGAACGCCACCGTCACCCTGTGCCACACCGGCACTCGGGACCTGGCCGAGCACACGCGCCGCGCGGACATCATCGTCGCCGGTGCCGGTGTGCCGGGGCTGATCACCAAGGACATGGTGAAGCCGGGCGCCGCCGTGCTGGACGTGGGCGTCTCGCGCACCGAGTCGGGCCTGGTCGGCGACGTCGTCCCCGACGTGGCCGAGGTGGCCGGGCACCTGTCCCCGAACCCTGGCGGCGTGGGCCCGATGACCCGGGCGATGCTGCTGGTGAACGTGGTGGAGGCCGCCGAGCGGCAGGCCGCCGCCCTCTAGCCGCGCCTCTCCGGGCCCCGTCCGAGGCGGGGCCCGGGACGGCTCCGGCGTCACACACGGGCCGAAGCCGCTCACGCCGAGTAGCCGATCTCGACCCGACCGTTGGCGGAGGACCCCTCCGGCGGGGCCGGGAACGCTCAACTGGCCTTGCGGGCCGATCCGCCCATCGGCATCGGCCGCACCAGGCCCAGCGCCACGACCTCGTTGGCCAGCCGCGTCCTGCGGTTCTGCCCCTCGGGGATGCGGAACTTCTGGTACAGCCGCAACAGGTGCTGTTTGACCGCCGCCTCGGTGACCACCAGCGCCTCGGCGATGTCCCGGGCGGTGGCGGGGGCGACGAAGGCCTCCTCCGACAGCGCGGGCTGGCACAGCGCGGTCAGCACGTCCAGCTCCCGGCGGGTGAGCTCGGGGGCGGCACCGCGGCGCAGCTCGATGTCGGGGCTGATCTGCTCCTTGGGGAGCCCGCCGACCCGGCAGCGCGCGGTGCCGAAGCTCACCACGTCGCCCTCCTCCAGAACCCGGCGGGCGATGGGGCGGCCGTTCACACGTGTCCCGTTGCGCGACAGGCCCAGGTCCACCACGTAGACGTAGGGGCCGCGGCGGACCAGTTCGGCGTGCAGCTGGGAGACGCTCGGATCGTTCAGCCGGATGTCGGCGCCCTCCCCGCGGCCGACCGTGGTGACCTCACCGGCGAGCTGGCGTATGTCCCCGGTCTCTTCGACGCGGAGGTAGGGCCCGTCCACGGTGGTTCCTCCCGGACTGGGGTGGCGCTGCCGGTGGGGGTGCGGCCGACGGTGGTGGAGGGGAGGTTGTCGGGGGGTGACGGTTCGGTCTACGCGTGGAGTGGGCTTCATGGGGGTGGTCCTCGCTCACCGGTGCACTCATCTCCACCTTGGTTACCCGGGCGGTAAGCGTTCTACGCGCTTACTCCGGAGTTAGACGGATAAGGCGTGCAAATACGGCTCTGTGGCCGAACCGGAAGCGGGAAACGGTCACGGGCTGTTGGGGCCGGGGCGAGTCCGTTTCCGTGAGCCCTGAGGAGTCGGCGATACGGATCACTACAATGGGCGCTGTCTCTCCCGGACGGGAAGCCTCGCTTCCCGCGCGGCGCCGCCGAAACCCTCACGGACGTGAGCCTCCGGAGCGGTGTTCGGTTTTCGGACAGCCAGTCCTCGACGGATGGCCGGTCCGTGCCAGTTCCCCGGGAGAAGACCGTGAACGAGCCGCGAGGCGGCCAAGCACATTCGTAACCGAACGGGTCGGGACGCGGTGGACAAGGCGGGGCAGGCGGATTTGGCGGACGCGGACGAGGGTGCGCCCGGTGCGAGGGCACCCGGCGAGGCGGCCCGCGGCGGGCGGGTTCCCGCGGGGGGCCCACCGGACGGGGGCGGCCCCGACGGGCCGGAGCCCGGCGGCTCCGGACGGGACTCCGGAGCGGACTCCGGGGAGGTCGCGCGCGGGCGGACCGCCGGGGAGGAGGGGCCCGAGGCGCCGTACTGGCTCTCGCAGGTGCCCTACTTCCTGGTCATGTCGGCGCTCGCGGCGGGGATCGTGGTCGTGGCCGCGGCCTACTTCAAGCGCGGCCCGGCGATCATCGCGGGCGCGCTGCTGCTGGCGGCGACCTTCCGGGTGCTCCTGCCCCGGGACTGGGTCGGCATGCTCGCCGTGCGCCGCCGGTGGATCGACCTGCTCACCCTGACCACCCTGGCGGTCCTGCTGATCGTGCTGGCATGGGTGGCGCCGCAACTGTCCGCCTAGGCGTCGAATAAGCTTGACGTCGAGATACCGCGACACCGAGAAGCCACCGCCTCCCCGGGGAGCACGGACCCCGGGCGGGACCGGTGGACCGCCGGGTGCGCGGACCGGCCTCCGGCCACGAGCCGGACGCGGGTCCGCGACGCACGAGGCGGCAGCGAAGACTGAAGGGACAGCCACACAGCCATGGCCAAGATCAAGGTCGAGAACCCCGTAGTCGAGCTCGACGGCGACGAGATGACCAGGATCATCTGGTCCTTCATCAAGGACCGTCTGATCCTCCCCTACCTCGACGTCGACCTGAAGTACTACGACCTGGGCATCGAGGAGCGCGACCGCACCGACGACCAGATCACCGTCGACGCCGCCAACGCCATCAAGGAGCACGGCGTCGGCGTCAAGTGCGCCACCATCACCCCGGACGAGGCCCGGGTCGAGGAGTTCGGCCTCAAGAAGATGTGGCGGTCGCCCAACGGCACCATCCGCAACATCCTCGGCGGCGTCGTCTTCCGCGAGCCCATCATCTGCGAGAACGTGCCCCGCCTGGTCCCGGGCTGGACCAAGCCGATCATCATCGGCCGCCACGCCCACGGCGACCAGTACAAGGCCACCGACTTCAAGGTGCCCGGCCCCGGCACGGTCACCATGACCTACACCCCGGCCGACGGCAGCGAGCCGGTCGAGTTCGACATCGCGAACTTCCCCGAGGCGGGCGGCGTCGCGATGGGCATGTACAACTTCCGCAAGTCCATCGAGGACTTCGCGCGCGCGAGCCTGAACTACGGCCTGGACCGCAACTACCCGGTCTACATGTCCACCAAGAACACGATCCTCAAGGCCTACGACGGCATGTTCAAGGACGTGTTCCAGGAGGTCTTCGAGAGCGAGTTCAAGGACCGCTTCGACTCCGCGGGCCTGACCTACGAGCACCGCCTCATCGACGACATGGTCGCCGCCGCGCTCAAGTGGGAGGGCGGCTACGTCTGGGCCTGCAAGAACTACGACGGTGACGTGCAGTCCGACACCGTCGCCCAGGGCTTCGGCTCCCTCGGCCTGATGACCTCCGTCCTGCGCACCGCGGACGGCCGCACGGTCGAGGCCGAGGCCGCCCACGGCACGGTGACCCGCCACTACCGCCAGCACCAGCAGGGCAAGCCCACCTCCACCAACCCGATCGCCTCCATCTTCGCGTGGACCCGCGGCCTGGAGCACCGGGGCAAGCTCGACAACACCCCCAAGGTCGTCGAGTTCGCCAACACCCTGGAGGACGTCGTCATCAAGACCGTCGAGGGCGGCCAGATGACCAAGGACCTCGCGCTTCTCGTCGGCGGCGACCAGGAGTTCCTGACCACCGAGCAGTTCCTCGCCGCTCTGGACGAGAACCTCGCCAAGCGCCTGGCCTGAGTCCCTGCGCTCCGCCCGTGCGGCGGTGCGCGGGGCCGGGTGGGGCCCGGACGGTCCTGATCCCGACCGTCCGGGTGAGATCTCGGTCACGCCCGGTCGCCCCCGAGGGGCGGCCGGGCGTCGCCGTGTCCGGGGCGGGGCGCAACCCGCTTTCGAGCGGGTCCGGTTGTCGCAAACGCGGTGTTCGCGGGGTTCTGGGCCCGCGGTCGGCCAAAGTTTCCCGGCGTGTTTCCCGTGTTCGGCGTACATACGCGTGTCCGCGGTGGGAGGATGGCGACGCCGGATCACCGCAGAGGCCCGAGGGTGCGACATAGGCCACGTGCACAGGATTCGCACCTTAAGCGAGCTTTGACCTATTGTGGAGACATGCCGGTGAGAACCGGCAGGCCAGAGCGGGTTTCGGCTCCTCTGCCACTATGACCGACGTGCCGGCCGTGCGCCCGCTGGGGGGTAGGCGCGCACAGTACGGAACGTCACGAAGAAGGGCCCGTCGCTTCGGCGACGGGCCCTTCGCCTTTCCCCGGACCGCCTGCTCTCCCCTGGCCCGCGGCGGTCCGGCGTCCGGCCTACTCCTGGAAGGCGCTCTCGGGGATCGGATCCCCGGCACGCATGGCGCCGAACATCTCCTCGGAGCGGACCTCGTCCCAGACCACCACCGAGCCGACCCCGTCCAGCGTGGGGGTCTGGCCCACGGGGATCGCGGTGGTCTGCGTACCGCCGCGCATCGCCAGGAGCATGCTGCCCAGGTGCCGCAGGTCGTCGCCCTCGTCCACCATGAAGGTGTCGGTGCCCGCGAGCACCAGCGGGACGGACTCGAAGGGGTTGAACAGGGTGGAGGGCGCGCTGGCCGTCTGGACCAGCGCCGAGAAGAACTCGCGCTGGCGGGCGATGCGGTCCAGGTCGGCGCGCGGCGTGGCGCGGGTGCGCACGTAGCCCAGGGCGGTGCCGCCGTCCATCATCTGGCAGCCCGCCTCGATGTCCAGCCCGGCCTTGGGGTCGACCATGGCCTCCTCGGGGCACAGTTCGACGCCGCCGACCGCGTCCACGATGTCGACGAAGCCGCCCATGCCGATCTCCACGTAGTGGTCGATGTGCACGCCTGAGGCGCGCTCGAAGGTCTCCACGAGGGGGGCGGGGCCGCCGCAGACCTCCTCGCCCGCGTCGTTCGTGCCGCACACGGTGTCGGCGAAGGCGGTGTTGATCTTGTTGTCGGCGTAGCCGGGGACGGCGAGGGGGACGTAGGAGTCGCGGGGGACGCTGACGATGACGGGGTCGCCGTCGTCGGGGATGTAGAGCACCATGATGGTGTCGGTCCGGCGGCCCTCGGCGTAGCCGGTGGCCATCTCGTCCATCTGCTCCTCGGACAGGCCCTGACGGCTGTCGGAGCCGACGATCATGTAGGTCGTGCCGGGCTGCCCGTCCGGGCGGCCCTCGTAGTCCAGCAGGGCCTCCACCCGCTCCAGCCGCGAGTTCGCGTACACGTAGAACCCGCCGACGAAGGCCAGGGGCAGGACCAGGACCAGGGCCAGCACGGTCACCGTGATGGTGGTGGCCAGTCTGCGCTTGCGCTCCTTGCGCCTGCGCTCGATGCCGCGGCCGTCGTAGACGCGCCCGGCGCTGTGGGTGCGCCGGGACCTCTGGGACTGCTGAGGCTTTTGGGGCCGCCTCGGCCGCACCGGGGGCACGTCCTCGGCGGGCGGGAGGCGACGCGTCTCGCCGACCACCCTCTGCTCGGACTCGCGCGGACGGTAGAGCTTCTCGAACTCGTCCGGCCTGCCAGGGGTCCCGCCGCGCCGGAACACGCCCGGTCTGTCGTGCTCGCCGGTGCGACCGGGGTCGTCCCGGTTCCGTCGGTCAGCCATCGCATCGCCCATCTGCTCAGCGTCGTGGATCGCCTCGTCGCTTACTTCCACCCTGTGTGATCGCGAAAAGGGTAGCGGGGTTCGGCGTGATGTCCCGGTTCGGTCTCCGGGATCCCGGAGGGGCCGTCCGCGCGATCGCCTCCGCACGGTACCCGGGGCCCCGCGCCCGTCGGACCGGTCCGCTTCCAGCGCCGCAGCTCAGACCCCTTGTGTTACGCCAGCGACGTTCCCGGCCGGTGCCCGGTCCGGCCGGATCAGCGCAGTCGGTGGGCGCCCGCGGAGGGCACGGCGGCGCGCACGCGCGGAGGGACCCGTCCGTCGGCGCGGAACTCCCGGGCCAGCGCCTCGCCGATCCCCTCCACGCGCTCCCGGGCGGCCAGGGCCAGCACGGTCCCGGCCCAGCCGGACATCCGCACCCCGCGCGCCCCGGCCCGGGCGGCGGTCTCCGCGGCCAGCTCCACCTCCGGAGTGGGCAGTCCGAAGCGGCGCAGGGACAGGTGGGAGGCGGACAGGACCGGCCCGATCTCCCCGAAGCGCCCGGCGCGCAGCAGCCCCACGGCCGCGTTGAGCCGGTGCACCTCGGTCACCGCGTACTCGACCCTGCGGCGCAGCACGGGGTCCGGCAGGCTCTCCAACGCCCCGGACAGATCCTGGACGGCGCGCAGCGGCCCGAGCGTCCGCTGCGCGCGCTCCAGCTCGGCGGAGCGGGCCGCGCGCAGGTCGCGCCGGGGCAGGGCGCCGGTGTCCGCCACCACGAGCCGCAGCCCGGCCTCGGCGAGGTCGAACGGCAGCACGGTGGTGCGCAGGGTCCTCAGGTTCACCCGGACCGCGCACCCGGGGCGGGCCGCCAGGGCCACCCGCTGGTCGGCGGTGGCGCCCTCGGGCGGCGGTCCGCCGCCCAGGTCGGACAGGGCCAGCGCCACCGCCGCGCCCACGGCGGCCGCGTAACCCAGGGAGGCGTGTTCGGGCAGGTCCGAGCCCAGCACCGCGCGGACTCCCGTGTCACCGCTCAGGACGCCCGTCCGGCGCGCGTCGGCCACGGCCCCGGCCACCGCCCGCGCCGCCGCCTCCCGGGCGCGCAGCGGGCCGTTCGGCGCGGCCACGTGCACGCCCCGGTCCGGCGCGGGGCCCACGGCGGCCGTCACGCCCCAGGGCAGGGCGGCGTATAGCCCGACCCCCGCGCTGGCCGCGGTGTGCTCGCCCATGACCGCCAGGCGCCCGGGCGCGTGCCACACGCCCTCGGGCGGGGTCCCGAACCGCGTCTCGAAGTTCCTGACCAGTGCGTCGGCGTCCGGCGCCTCCTCGGGCCACGTCCCCCGAGGACCCGCCGACCGCACACCCAACACGGCACGCAGCCGCGCCCCCGCGCTCCCCACCGAGGCCCCCTTCTCCGGATGGATTTTCGCCCCCAAGTCTGCCCAAGGCCCGGACGTGTCCGTGATCACCCCCGGTGAAGCGCTTCGTCCCGTTACGGGGGTCCTCGCCGCCGAACCCGGCGCGGAGGCTTCACGGGGAAGCGCGGCACCGCTACGGTTGCGGGCCACCGGTGACCACGGAGCCACGCGGGGTAGGACACGGGTGACACGGGAGACGGAGAGGGAGGCCGCGTGGCCGCAGCGCTGGACCGGGCCAGGGACACCGGCAGGCACTACCGGAACCTGGGCATGGACACGTACTGGGAGCTGCGGCGGCGCAGGCCCGCCGTCGACCACCTGGTCCGGGCCTACGAGCGCTACGCCGACCGCAACGGCAACCAGCTGGCCGGGGCGGTCACCTACTTCGCCTTCCTGTCCTTCTTCCCGCTGCTGGCGCTGGCCTTCGCCGCGGTCGGCTACCTCGCGGCCGTGCAGGTCGAGGTGGGCGACTACCTCCAGCAGGCGCTGGACGGCGTCCTGCCGGGCCTGTCCGGCGAACTGCCCATCGACGAGATCGCCCAGGCCCGCGTGGGCGCCAGCGTCATCGGCGCGCTCGGTCTGCTCTACGCGGGCCTGAACGCGGTGTCGGCGCTGCGCGAGGCACTGCACTCCATCTGGCTGAAGAACCTCAAGGAGGGCCCCAACCTCCTCCTGCGCAAGCTGGTCGACCTGCTGGTCATGCTGGGCCTGGGCACGGCGCTGCTGCTCGCGGTGGCCTTCACCAGCGTCGCCCAGACCGCCACGCAGTGGCTCCTCGGGCTGGTGGGCCTGGACGGCTCCCTCCTGGCCAACCTGTCCCTGCGCGCCCTGGCCCTGGCCATCGCGATCGGCGCCAACATGGCGATCTTCTTGCTGGCGTTCGCGCTGCTGTCGGGCAGCGGGCGGCCCACGCGGATGATGTGGCGGGGCGCCCTGCTGGGCGCGGTCGGGTTCGAGGTCCTCAAGGCCGCGGCGGCGGTGCTGCTGGCCGGGACGCTCAGCAACCCCGTCTACGCGTCCTTCGCCGTCCTGGTGGGACTGCTGGTGTGGATCAACCTCGTGATGCGCCTGGTGATGTTCAGCGCGGCGTGGACGGCCACGTGGCTGCCGATGCCGCCGCCCTACACCGGTTCCCTGCCCCTGCCGGAGGAGTACGGCATGGACTGGACCCGCCCGGACCGGGTTCCGGGGGTGTCGGCGCGGGTGTCGGCGCGGGAGGCGGCCGAGCGCGGCCGGGCCCGGCGCGCGCTGGCCGGGGTGTTGTCCCTGCTGGGGGCGGCGGCCGCCGCGGGCACCGCGGCGTGGGCGCTGCGCCGCCGCGTCGGCGGCCGCGGATAGGCGTTCCGGCGGCGCGGCCGAAACAGAAATTCTTTCCATGGAATTCGCATTACGCGAGGCGATTGTCCCGTATGCGTGCGGTGCGTGGGGGGTAGTCCTCCTCTGTCCCGGTTGACCGGTTCTCCGGGGCGCGACGGCGCGACGGTCGGAGACGGTCGGCAAACACCCCCTTCGGAGGGCAGATGGGAATCGCATTCAACTCGTCCGAACGCGCGACGATCGGAGTGGAGTGGGAACTCCAGCTCGTCGACCGGCGCAGTCGGCACCTGAGGCAGGAGGCGCCCAAGCTCCTCGCCGAACTCCCCGAGCTCAGCTCCGACTCCGCCCCGCCGCTGCGCCACGAGCTCATGCAGTCCCAGGTGGAGGTCGTGACCGGGATCTGCGAGACGGTCGAGGAGGCCAGGGGGGACCTGGGCCGCAACCTCGACCGCATGCGGGAGGTCCTCACGCCCTGGGGGACCACGCTGACCTGCTCGGGAACCCATCCCATCGACGACTGGCGCGACCAGGAGCTCAGCCCCGGCAAGCGCTACGGCGAGCTGGTCGAGCAGATGCAGTGGCTGGTCCGGCGCATCCTGACGTGCGGCGTCCACGTCCACGTCGGCGTGCGCGACAGGGACAAGGCCATCCCCATGGTCAACGCCCTGACGCGCTACCTGCCGCACTTCCTCGCCCTGAGCGCGTCCAGCCCGTTCTGGGGCGGACAGGACACCGGTCTGGCCTCCTCCCGGTCCGTCATCTTCGGCACGCTGCCCACCGCGGGGCCGCCGCCGAACCTTCCGCACTGGGCGGCTTTCGAGGAATACCTCGAAACGCTTCTCCGGGCAGGTACCATCGCCTCTATCAAGGAAGTGTGGTGGGACATCCGTCCGCACCCTGATTTCGGCACCATCGAGATCCGGATGTTCGACGGTATTCCCACCCTGCGCGAGGTGGGAATGGCCGCCGCGCTCTCTCAGAGCCTGGTGGAGCTGTTCGATCACCAGCTCGACCGCGGGTACGGTCTGCCCAACCCGCCGTCCTGGGTGGTGAAGGACAACAAGTGGCGTGCCACCCGCTACGGACTCGACGCTCGTGTCATCACGGACGCGCGCGGAACCACGGTTCCGCTCCGCGACGACCTGTACGAGCTGGTCCGCGAGCTGAAACCGGTCGCGACCCGCCTGGGTTGCGCCGAGGACCTGGACCTGATCTCCGAGATCCTGGACAAGGGCGCCTCCTACGAACGTCAGCGCGCGGTCATCGCCGGGGGTGGATCCCTCGACGACGTCGTGGACATGCTCGCCGCCGAGCTCCAGGGCGGTCCTCCCACCCGCGCAAGGGTCGGTGCCGGCGACGGAGCCGGTACGCGCTGAGACGTGGAGAAGAGGGGACCCTCGCATGCAGGGACATGACCTGCCGGAGCAGTTGACCGCTTTCCTGGCGCGACACGGGCGGGATCTGAGCGGCTTCCGCCGGGACCTGCACATGCACCCCGAACTCGCCTTCGCCGAACACCGCACCACGGGGCGGATCGCCGAACGCCTGCGCGGGGTGGGCCTCGAACCCCGGGAACTGCCCCAGGGCACCGGTCTGGTCTGCGACATCGGATCCGGCACCGGTCCCCTGGTGGCCCTGCGCGCCGACATCGACGCCCTGCCGCTGACGGACGAGAAGGACGTCCCCTACCGCTCCACCGTGCCGGGGGTCGCCCACGCCTGCGGGCACGACGTGCACACCACGGTCGTGCTGGCGGCCGGGGTCTTCCTGGCGCAGCTGGAGAGGGCGGGCGCGCTGCCGGGCAGGGTCCGGCTCATCTTCCAGCCCGCCGAGGAACTCCCCGGCGGCGCCGTGGAGGTGATCAACGCCGGGGCCATGGAGGGTGTGGACCGCGTCTTCGCCCTGCACTGCGACCCCCGCCTGATGGCGGGCCGGGTCGGGCTGCGCACGGGCGGCATCACCGCCGCCTGCGACCAGCTCATGGTGCGCCTGTCGGGCCCGGGCGGGCACACCGCGCGCCCGCACCTGACCTCCGACCTCGTCTACGCCCTGGGCAAGGTCGTCACCGAGCTGCCCGCCGCGCTGTCGCGGCGGATCGACCCCCGGGCCGGGTTCAGCCTGGTGTGGGGCAGGATCAGCGCCGGTTCCGCGCCCAACGTCATCCCCGACGACGCGGTCGCCGAGGGCACCGTGCGGTGCCTGGACGACGAGGCCTGGCACGCGGCCCCCGACATCATCAAGGGGCTGGTGGAGTCGGTGGCCTCCGCCTACGGCGCCGAGGCCGAGGTGACCTACCGGCGCGGCGTGCCGCCCACCATCAACGAGGCGACCAGCGTGGCCGTCATGCGCGAGGCCGTCGCCGCCGCTCTGGGCCCCGAGGCGGCGGCCTCCACCCCCCAGAGCCTGGGCGGCGAGGACTTCGCCTGGTACCTGGAGCACGTCCCCGGCGCGCTGGCCCGCCTGGGCACCCACTCCCCGGACTGGGACGGTCCCATGCTGGACCTGCACCGGGGCACCTTCGACGTGGACGAGCGCGCGATCGGCACGGGCACCCGCTTCATGGTGACCACCGCGCTGACGGCGCTGTGGGAGAGCTCGCGCCGCGACACCCGCGTGGACACCGAGGAGGCCATGGCCTGAGCGGCCCGCGGAAAGCAGGGGCGGGGAGCCCCGCGCCGCCGTGCGCACGGACGGCGGCGGACCCCAGCGCGCACGAGCGCATAGCACCGACCGGCTCCCCGCCCGCGTACCGCCCCCGTCCGCGTACTGCTCCCGTCCGCCTGATCCGGCGACCCGCGCCCGCCTGTCAGGGCGCCTCCCCAGCTGGTGGCATCCTGAATCCATGAACCAGCCACTCACAGTCGACCAGATCCGGCGGGCGCCGAAGGTACTGCTGCACGACCACCTCGACGGCGGGCTGCGCCCGGCCACCATCGTGGAACTGGCCCGGGAGACCGGCTACACCGGCCTGCCCACCTACGACGCGCAGGAACTGGGGCGGTGGTTCCGCGAGGCCTCCGACTCCGGTTCGCTGGAGCGCTACCTGGAGACGTTCGCGCACACCACGGCGGTCATGCAGACCCGTGACGCCCTGGTGCGGGTCGCCGCCGAGGCCGCGGAGGACCTGGCCGCCGACGGCGTGGTCTACGCCGAGCAGCGCTACGCCCCCGAGCAGCACCTGGAGGCCGGGCTCACCCTGGAGGAGGTCGTCGAGGCCGTCCAGGAGGGCCTGGAACTCGGCGAGAAGCGCGCCGCCGACCAGGGGCGCGGCATCCGCACAGGTCAGCTCGTCACCGCCATGCGCCATGCCGCGCGCTCCTCGGAGATCGCCGAGCTGGCGGTCCGCTACCGCGACGCGGGCGTGTCCGGGTTCGACATCGCGGGCGCCGAGGCGGGCAACCCGCCCACCCGGCACCTGGACGCGTTCGAGTACCTGCGCCGGGAGAACTTCCACTTCACCATCCACGCGGGCGAGGCGTTCGGCCTCCCCTCCATCTGGGAGGCCCTCCAGTGGTGCGGGTGCGACCGCCTGGGCCACGGCGTGCGCATCATCGACGACATCGACACGGAGGGCGGCGGCGCCCCCAGGCTGGGCCGCCTGGCCCAGTACGTGCGCGACAAGCGGGTGCCGCTGGAGATGTGCCCCAGCTCCAACGTGCAGACCGGAGCCGCGGAGTCCATCGCCGACCACCCCATCCGGCTCCTGCGCGACCTGCGCTTCCGCGTCACCGTCAACACCGACAACCGCCTCCAGAGCGGCACCAGCCTGTCGGAGGAGTTCGCCCGGCTCTCCCAGGCCTTCGGGTACGGCTGGGACGACCTCCAGTGGTTCACGGTCAACGCCATGAAGTCGGCCTTCCTGCCCTTCGACGAGCGCCTGGCGCTGATCAACGGGGTCATCAAGCCCGGCTTCGCGCAGCTGAAGTGGACGACCTCCTGATGGACAGACCCAACCCCACCACCCACTACTCCACCTTCACACGGGTGGCGGCGATCGCGTGGATCGTGGTCGCCGCCCTGCTGCTGGTGGACGTGCTCCTGCGCGGCGAGGGCCGCCAGGCCTGGATCGCTGGGGCACTGCTGATCGCGACCGTCTCCGCGGTCCACCTGACCTGGCTCCGCCCGCGCGTGGTCTCCACCGAGCGCGGCCTGCGGGTGGTCAACCCGCTGCGCGAGACCTTCGTGCCGTGGGCGGCGGTGCTCTGGGTGGACGTCACCGACGTCCTGCGGGTGCACACGCCGGGGGGAGTGGTGCGCTCGTGGCCGCTGCGCGAGACCAAGCGCCAGCGGGTCCGCGACAACATGCGCCGGGAGGGGGGCTTCCTCGACCCGGACGACGACGAGGACGCCGCCTCCACGCGTCCGGTGGACCTGGCGGCCCGGCAGTTGCGCCAGGACGCCGAGCGCCACAAGGCACGCCCGCTCAGCGGGCCGGTCAGGAACGTGGACGAGGCGGGTCCCGCCGCGCTGGGCGCGGAGGACGAGCCCCAGACCATGGTCCCCCTGGAGGTGATCGTGGTCATCGGCGCGACCGCGGCCCTGCTCGTGGCGGTGTTCCTGCTGGCCTGAGCGCTTTCCCTCCCGGATCCGACCCGGCCCCACCCCCGTGTGGCGGCCGGGTCCGCCGTGTCAGGGGTTGACGCGCCTCCCGAGTTCTGGTTAGGTAAGGCATGCCTAAGGGAGAGTGTTCCGGGCGGACGACTTCGCGCGGATGGCCGTCCACCCGGAACTTCCCCCGAGGGTGACGCGCGCGGTTCAACTGAATAACGGGAGTACAAGGTGCCCGGGTCGCGAGTCCAACGGGATCTGCGGGGATTCCGCGCGACGCGGGCACCGGGGCAAGCACTGCCTCCGACCGGAACCCGGTCGGTACCGTCCATCCCAAGGCCTCGGGGTGTACGCTCGCCACGCCGGTACCGGACGGGCCCGGTCGGAGGCGCCCCAACACGACACCACCCGCCGCTGGAGCGCCACTCGGCCTCTCCGGGCGCGCGGGCTTGCTAGGACTGGCTGAGCACCCTGTTGAGCAGCTCGCCCAGCCTGCGGGCCCGCTGCGTGACCACCTCCAGGGCGCGCTCGGCCTCGAAGGGCTCGAACACCGCCCCCACGGCGTCGTTGCTGACCACCGCCAGCCCCAGCACCTCGGCGCCCGCCTCCACCGCCGCGACCGCCTCCAGGGCGATCGAGTGGCCCACCAGGTCCGCGCCCGCCTGCCGCAACACCTTCAGCTCCGCCGGGGTCTGCGTCTGCGGCCCCGTCGTGCACACGTACACGCCCTCGGGGACCGAGGCGTCCGCCTCCTGGACGGCCCGCCGCAGCCGGGGGCTGTAGGCCGACGTCAGGTCCACGAACGAGGGCCCGACCAGCGGGGACCGGGCGGTCAGGTTGATGTGGTCACGCACCACCACGGGCTGCCCCGTGGCGAAGTCCGTGCGCAGCGACCCGGCGGCACCCGTCAGCACGGCGGTCCCCGCGCCCGCGGCCACGCCCGTGCGGACAGCGTGGGCCACCTCCAGCGGACCGCGACCCTCGTAGAGGTGGACGCGCCCCATGAACACGATGGCGCGCTTGTCGCCCACCCACATGCTGCGGACCTTGGCGGAGTGCCCCTCGGCGGCGGGCGCGTGGAAGCCGGGCAGGTCGGTGACGTCCAGCTCGATGTCGTACGAGCCCAGCGTGTCCACCGCGCCCGCCCAACCCGAGCCGAGCACCACCAGCGCGTCGAAGCTGTCGGCCCCGGTGCGGGACAGGAGTTCGCGCGCCGCGTCGGCCGCCAGCTTCCTGGCCTCGCCGGTCGTCCTCGGCTGCTGCTCTGGTTCCATCACACGACGGATGCTACCTCCGCGTGACCGCGGCGTCCGGGAGCGTGCGCACGTGTGTTCCCGCGGGCCGCCGGTCGGCCGGGCGGCGTGCGCGGGGGCTCCCTCCCGGGGGAGGGGAGCGCGGCGGTCACAGCTCGGTGGGCAGGCACTCCCGGGCGAGTAGGTCGGAGACGTACCAGTCGGGCGCCCCGGCCTTCTCGGCGGCCACCGCCAGCTCGCCCAGCTGGATCGCCGAGGGCATCCCGCCCTCGTAGCCGTCGAGCACGTAGGCCCACGCCGTCACCACGCCGCGGTCCGCCGTCCGGGCGCGCACCGTGACCTTGCGGTAGGCCCGTCCGTCGCCCGCGACCGACCACAGCGCCCGACTGCGCCGCAGTTCCTCGTACTCGTCCTCGGATACGCCCCGCAGACGGCGCTGGCCCCCGCGCGACTCCTCCAGGGCCCCCTGCCAGAAGTCCAAGTGGGGTTCGTCCCATTCCATGAGGTCGTACAGCGCCACGAAGACCCGTCGGTCCGCGTCCTCGACCAGGGTCGCCAGCGCGCCCCCGGGCTCGGGAAGGCACTCGCCGAAGGTCAGACGCCAACCCTCCAACCAGCCCGTGGTGATCAGGGGGGAGTGCGGGGCCCGCCGGGCCATCTGCCCGGGGTGGAGACTGGTTCCGTACGCCGCGTAGATGGACACGGGGCCATCGTAGACCGGTTGGCCCGGGGTGCCTGCTATTTCCCCCGGTCGGCATGGTCGACAATGGGAACAAGCGACGAGAACAGGTGGTGCCGCGCCATGCCCGCATATCACCCGGACCGGGGGTACGCGCGTGGCGGTCAGGCCGCAGAGGGAGTGAGGCAGCGTGACGAAGGTCGTGATCATCGGTGGCGGACCCGGGGGCTACGAGGCGGCACTGGTCGCCGCGCAGCTCGGCGCGGACGTGACGGTGGTGGAACGCGACGGCATCGGCGGTGCCTGTGTCCTCACCGACTGCGTGCCCTCCAAGAGTCTGATCGCCACGTCCACCCGCACCACGTACGTACGCGAGTCCGACAGCCTCGGCATCCACATCCGCGGCGCCCAGGACGAGGACGCGGTCCGGGTGGACACCGACCGGATCAACTCCCGGATCAAGCTCCTGGCCCAGGCCCAGTCCGAGGACACCCGCGCCCGCCTGGTCAAGGAGGGCGTGGAGGTGGTCAGCGGCGAGGCCCGCCTGGTCGACCCGCACATCGTCGCCGTGGGCGACCAGCGTCTGCGCGCCGACGTCGTCCTCATCGCCACGGGCGCCCACCCCCGCGAGCTGCCCTCCGCCAAGCCCGACGGCGAGCGCATCCTCACCTGGCGCCACCTCTACGACATGGAGGAGCTGCCGGAGAGGCTGATCGTGGTCGGCTCCGGCGTCACCGGCGCCGAGTTCGCCAGCGCCTACCAGTCCCTCGGCTCCCAGGTCACCCTGGTCTCCTCGCGCGACCGCGTCATGCCCACCCAGGACCCCGACGCCGCCGAGGTGCTGGAGCAGGTCTTCATGCGCCGCGGCATGACCGTCCTGAACAAGACCCGCGCCGAATCGGTGGTGCGCACCGACGACGGCGTGCTCGTCACCCTCTCCGACGGCCGCACCGTGGAGGGCAGCCACTGCCTGATGACGGTCGGCATGATCCCCAACACCCAGGACCTGGGCCTGGAGGAGGCCGGTGTCCGCCTGGGCGACGGCGGCTTCGTCGAGGTCGACCGGGTCTCGCGCACCACCGTCCCCGGCGTGTACGCCGCGGGCGACTGCACGGGCGTGAACATGCTGGCCTCCGTGGCCGCCATGCAGGGCCGCATCGCCATGTGGCACGCGCTCGGCGAGGCCGTGTCCCCGCTCAAGCTCTCCACCGTGGCCTCCACCGTGTTCACCCACCCCGAACTGGCCGCCGTGGGCGCCAGCGAGGAGGACGTGCGCAGCGGCCGGATCGACGGCCGGTCGGTCACCCTGCCGCTCAACACCAACCCGCGCGCCAAGATGAACGAGGTCAAGGACGGTTTCGTCAAGCTGATCTGCCGTCAGCACACCGGCATCGTGCTGGGCGGGGTCATCGTCGGCCCGCGCGCCAGCGAGCTCATCCTGGGCGTGTCCATCGCCGTCCAGCAGCGCCTGACCGTGGACGACATCGCGCACACCTTCTCGGTGTACCCGTCGCTGTCGGGCAGCGTGACCGAGGCCGCCCGCTCGCTCATGCTGGCCTCCCCGGAGTAGAGGGAGCGCCCGGAACCGGAGCAGGGGGCCGCCCGGCCCGCCGGGGGGAGGCGGCGGGTTCGGGCGGGCGACCTCTTTACCCGCTTCTGACAAGAATCGAGTAATGTCGTTTCGTGATCTGTCCCAAGTGTCAAAGCACCATGCGCACGTTCGACCGCCAGGGCGTCCACATCGACCGGTGTGACGGATGCCAGGGCATCTTCCTCGACCGGGGTGAACTGGAGAGGGTCGTGAACGCCGAGCAGCGGCACTACGGTGTCGCGCCGCCGCCCGACCCCCACCAGGCCCCGCCCCACGGCTACCCGCAGCAGCACCGCGGCGGTTACCCGGACTCCCCGAAGGGCTACCGCGGCGGCCGCGGTGGCTACCCCGACTCCCCTAAGGGTTACCGGGGCGCTCCCGGTGGCCGTGGCGGCTACCCCGACTCCCCGCGCGGCTACGGCGGACGCCGCAAGAAGAGCTTCCTCGAGGGACTCTTCGACTAAGCCGAGCCGTTCCGACAACCTGATCGAGTAACCCGTGCACCCGCTGATCTGTACCCACTGCGGGGAATGGGACGAGACCCCCGACACCGCCGCGGGGGTCTCTGTGCTGCGCTGCGCCTTCTGCCAGCGCACCCGCCCCTTCCTGCGCCTGCCCCTGTACTGCGTGTCGGGGCCCAGCGGCACCGGCAAGTCCACCATCGCCGGAGTGCTGCTGGAGCGGCTCCGCGACCGCTTCGTCGTCCTGGAACAGGATCTGCTGTGGGTCGGTGGACTCCGCGACCCCGCCGACCACCACCGGCTGTTCCGCTCCACCTGGCTGCGCACCGCGGCCATGGTCCAGCAGAGCGGACGGCCCGTCGTGCTGTGCGGCACGGTGGTGCCGCCGGAGCTGGAGCACCTGCCCGAGCGCGCCCTGTTCACCGGCGTCCACTACCTCGCGCTGACCTGCGAGCCCGGCGTCCTGGCTGGGCGCCTGCGGGCCCGCCCCGCCTGGCGCGAGTGGGATGAGGAGCGGATCGCCGAGACGCTGGAGTACGCGGCCTGGGTGGAGTCCGAGGCCGCGCACCTGGAGCCCCCGGTCGACCTGCTGGACACCACCAGCGCCGAACCCGGTGCGACCGCCGACGCCGTGTGCCGGTGGATCGAGAAGTTGCACGCGTCGGCGGCCGCCGCCTCCTGACGTCGTTGGCGGGACAACCGTGGACCGATCGTGGGTGTCGGGAGAACCCTGGACCGATCGTGGGCGCGGGAGGGCGGTCAACGGTGGGGGTTCGGGGATGGTGGGTGTATGCGGCGGTGGCGTCAGCTGCCGCGTAGTGGTGCGGGAGGGCGGTCAACGGTTGACGTTCGGGGGTGGTGGGCCTCTGCTGCGTTGGCACCAAAGGCAGCGAGACTGGCGGGCCTCGGGCAGCGCTGCCGATCCCCGTGGTGGGGGCGGGCGACGGTGGCAGCGACGACGGTGCTTGGGTTCTAGCGGTGGGCGCGGGGCCCGGGCTGTTTGCCGGGCACGGGCATGCCGGGGCCCGGCCTGACCGGGGTGTCATTCCCGGGGCGGTGGATCCGGATCCCCGTTGGGTGGGTGTCCTCGCCCTGGGCTGCCTTGGCGGAGCGGGTGGGTTTGGTGGCCGTTGCGTGCCCGGTGGTGTTGTTGGTGTGCGCGGAGTTCGCGCTGGTACTTGGCCCGGTTGTGCGGGCCGCACAACGGTTGCAGGTTCGCCACCTCGGTGCGCCCGCCCCGGGAGAAGGAGGTGACGTGGTCGGCCTGGCACCAGGCCACCGGCACCTCGCACCCGCCCGGATGCGCACACGTGGTGTGCCCGTGAAAGGCCGCCGTGCGTTGGCGGGCTGAGGCCAACCGGCGGCTGGGGGCCACGTCCAGCACCCGCCCCGTGGGCGGGGCGGTGAGCATCCGCACCACCTCCGCGTCTGCGGAGAGCTCGTGCACCACTCCGGCCGGGATGACGCGGCCGTGCTCGTCCAATGCCGGAACCTCCTGGCCCTGGGCGTCCAGGTAGGTGTTGACCGGCACCATAACGCGGATCTGTACCAGCGGGGCGGGGGCGTTGGTGCATCCGGTGTGGGTAGTCGCAAAGCGCAACGCCGCGATGAGCGCGTCATGCTCACGCTGAGACCGGGACCGGTCCTCGCCCTCCCCGGGCGGGGTGGTGAAGGTGTCGATGGCCGCGCGCACGATCAACGCGTCCCCGGACCCGCCCCAGGCCTGCAACTGGTAGCTGCCCTGGAACGTGTCATGCACGACCAAACCACGCCCAGCGTGGGCGGCCTCGTGGTCGCGGTCCAGGCGGTGCGGGTCCAACCGATAAGCGACCTGGCGAGCCACCGACTGGAGTTGGTTGACCGACAACGCGGGCCGCTCTGCCTTGGCGGCCACCAACGCCGACTCAAACCCCTGCCGGTACTCCACCTCGTCAGGAAAATGCTGGGCGTCACGCACCTGGACGGCTTTGTCGGTGGCCTTGGCGATCGCGACCGCCTCACCCAAGGCCACCGTGCCCTCGCCCACAGCCTGAACCGTGGCCGGCAACGTCTCCTCGTGCACGTGCTGGGCCAGACGAGCCAAATCCTTGGCCTGAGCGGCGGGGACCTTGCACCGGTGGGTGATCCACTTATCCAAGGTGGAGTAGCCGCTGTAGCGGGCCACCTCACCCCGCGCGTACAAATCCGCCATCCGTGCCAGCGCCTGGTAACGGATCCTCTCCACCTGCGCCCACAGCGCCGCGACTTCCTCAGCGGCGGCCTCATCCACCCCCGGAGGCACCTCAGCGTCCCACGCTTGATCGATGACCTCGCGCGCACCGGCCAGCGCGGCCACGACCGGGGAGCATTCCCCGGGGGCCACGTCGGGCGCTGCAAGCATCATCTCCATGCTTCTTATTATAAGCCAGCATTCGCCATGTGACCAGCATTCACAGCCTTGAATTCCCCGCCTTTCCGGATCTCTTTCCGACTTCCTTTCTGGGAACTCGCCCCTGATGGGCGGGTCATAATTAGGGCGGGCCAAAATGTGCCCGTAAATGCGCGGCCGAAATGATCGCTCGCCTTCGGTGTCATCGTCGCCCGCCCTGGCCGCAGGGGCCGGGGGCGTTGTCCGAGGCTGGAGGTCCCGCCTGCCGTTGGTGCCGACGCAGCAGAGCCCAGCCACCCCTGAACCCCGGGCGTTGGTCGCCCTCCGTCAGGCGCTCCCGCCTTTGGTGCCGCTTGTCGTCGGGCACCCTCACCCCCACCGGACGCTGACCGTTTCCTCGTACTCCCGCGCCCTTTCGCGGCAGCGGGTGCGCTTTCGTCGCCGCCAACGACCCCCAACAGGAATGGCGTAGGGGAGAGGCCTGATGGCGGCCCCTCCCTACCCCTCAAATCGTTATTCCCGTTGGTGCGCCGGGTGTTTAAGGGCATGCCGAAACGCACGTGGGTGGGATCCCCCCTATTTCCAGGAAACCATCCCCACCCCACCCCGGAACACCCCCAACCACCACCTGTGGAAAACGTGGAGAACACGGGAAGGGCCCCGGGCGGATCGCCCGGGGCCCGAGGCCCGTCATCGTTCTGTCGGCTGCGCGTGGGTCAGAAGTCGAAGCCGCCGAAGTCGCCGCCCCCGAAGTCCCCGCCTCCGAAGTCGCCTCCGCCGAAGTCCTCTCCGGCGCCGACATCACCGGCGCCCATGCCCATACCCATGCCCATCATCGACCCCATCATGGAGCCCATCATCATGCCGGTGAACATGCCCATCATCATGTTCGCGCCGAAGTAGCCGCCCGCGTAGGGCGAGTAGGCCGGACCGGCGTCGTAGTACGGGCGGCGTTCGCCGTCCACCTCGACCAGGCGGACGTCGGGCTGGCCGCCGGTGCGCACCGCACGCGCGCAGTCGGCGCAGGCGGTGACCTCGCGGGGCGCGCCGCCGGGCGGGGCCCAGGTCACGTCCTCCACGGACGGGCCGTGCTGCGGGTTGAAGAAGCAGGGGCCGCGCCGCTCGGGCACCGGTTCGCCGTTGAGGCGGGCCCGGGTGGCGGTCATGTAGTACCGGCCGTCCTCCAGCGAACTGGTGACCAGACGGACCTGCTCGGGCTCGCGGATGGTGTCCAGCTGGGCCTTGGCCTGGTCGTAGGCGTCCATGGCCTGGGAGTAGTCGTTGCGGGTGGCGTCGTCGACCTTGGAGACGTCGATCTCCAGCCGGGCGACGTCCTCACCGAGGCGCACGACGTCCTCGGTGGCCATCTGCCTGATCTCCTCCAGCTGCTTGGCCTTCTCCGCCTCGCGCTTCTTCCGCTGGTTGTAGACGAACCAGCCGCCCGCGGCGACGATCACCAGCAGGAGTCCGAGGAGCACGAACCCGGAGGTGGCCCCGGCCTGCTCGCTCTCCTCGACCTGGGTGGCGGCGTCGGGGATGGCGACGAGGGTGTCGACCTGGTTGCTGCCGCCCTCCCGCAGGGCGATGTCGTGGATGGCCTGGGTGTCCTCGACGTTCGGGGACAGGACCTCGAAGGCCTGGTCGCCCACGACCACGCCGTAGATCCCGTCGCCGACCTCGTCCATGACGGGGTTCATCAGGGCGTCCATCCCGGTCTGGGAGGCCACGCTGTCGGAGGGCAGGAGCACGTAGTAGACGGGGACGTCCGCCCCGGCGGCGGACGCCTCCAGGGCGTCCTGCTCGGCCTGGGGAATGACGTCGATGCTCGGGTCGATGAAGACGTTGTCGTTCCCGAGCTCCTCGGCGATCGCCTGGGACTCGGGCGGTTGGGGCTGGTTATCGGCCGAGGCGGGCACCACCGCGGCGCTCACCATCGCCGCCGCGAGCCCGGCGGTCAGCACTGTGGGTGTTACCAAGCGGCGCAACATGATCGTTCCTCTCGCCTCCCTCTCCAACCTAGACGAACGGGCGCCCCCGTGGGGTTCCCCCTGTGCCGGATCTCACCGGCCGTACACGATCTCACCGGCCGTACACGCGGCGCGGCCCGCCGGAAGCACTCCGGCGGGCCGCTGGGGACGGGGGAGCGGCGTGTCAGCCCTGGCCGGAGGCCCCGGCGGGGACCTTCTGCACACCGGGTTCACCGACCTCGCCCTCGACGTCGTCGTGCGCCTCGTCCAGCGGCACGAAGCCGGAGGCGTCGCGCGGCGCGTGGTAGCGGGCCACGTCCAGGATGCCCTCGCGCTTGGCGACGATGGTCGGGACCAGCGCCTGACCGGCCACGTTGACCGCGGTGCGGCCCATGTCCAGGATCGGGTCGACGGCCAGCAGCAGGCCCACGCCCTCCAGGGGCAGGCCCAGGGTGGACAGGGTCAGGGTCAGCATGACCGTCGCGCCGGTGGTCCCGGCGGTCGCGGCCGAACCGATCACCGACACGAACACGATCAGCAGGTAGTCGGTGAGGCCGAGGCTGATGCCGGGGAAGAACTGGGCGATGAAGATCGCCGAGATCGCCGGGTAGATGGCGGCGCAGCCGTCCATCTTGGTGGTCGCGCCGAAGGGCACGGCGAACGCGGAGTAGTAGCGCGGCACGCCCAGGTTCTGCTCGGTCACGCGCTGGGTGACGGGCATGGTGCCCATCGAGGAGCGGGACACGAAGCCCAGCTGGACCGCGGGCCACACGCCGCTGAAGTACTTCACCGGGGACAGGCCGTTGAGGCGGGCGAGCACCGGGTAGACGACGAACAGCACCAGCGCCAGGCCGATGTAGATGGTCAGCGCGAACTTGCCCAGGGCGCCGATGGTGGTCCAGCCGTAGCTGTACACGGCGTTGCCGAGCAGGCCCACGGTGCCGATCGGGGCCAGGCGGATGATCCACCACAGGGCCTTGAGCACGATCTGGAGCGCGGAGTCGGTGAAGGCGATGAAGGGCTCGGCGGCCTTGCCGACCTTGATCGCGGCGATGCCCAGGACGATGGCGATGACGATCAGCTGGAGGACGTTGAAGTCCAGCGAGGCGCTGAAGCCGCCGTCGTCGGCGGAGGACACGCTCGCGCCCAGGCCGAGGAAGTTGGCGGGGACGATGCTCTCGATGAACGCCATCCAGGAGCCGGTGCCCGAGGGCTCGGCGGCGGTGGTGGCGTCCACGCCGCTGTTGACGCCGGGCCGCACGATCAGACCCAGGGCGATGCCGATGCCCACCGCGACCAGGGCGGTCCCGCCGAACCACAGCAGGGTCTTCCAGGCCAGCCGCGCCGCGTTGGTGACGTTGCGCAGGTTGGCGATGGAGGAGATGACGGCGAGGACGATCAGCGGCGGGACGATGGTCCGCAGCAGCGTGACGAAGGTCGAGCCGACGGTCTGGAGGGTGACGGCGAGCCAGTTGGTGGCGTCACCGGTCTCGGGGTCGGGCGGGCTGAGCTGGAAGGCGACGGCGCCCAGGACGACGCCGAGAACCAGGCCCGCCAGGACCTGTGCCGCGAACGGGAAACGGAGGGTTCTGCGCTTCTTGGGCGCGTCTGTGCTCTGTGCGGACACGGGGTGGGACTCCAGTGGTGGTGAAGGCAGCCGGAGGGGTACGTACGGCGGAGCGGTCGGCGCCGCCGGGGTTTCCGGCACGGGAAACGGCGGGCATCACCGAGGGGATGGTGACGCGGGGAAGGGTGCGCGGCGCGCTGCCCGGGAGGGCGCGCGTGAACCTAGCGACACGCCTGACAGCCGCGGCGGCACAGGTCGATGTGCCACCGTCGCGTCAGTCCCCAGATGTTCGTCACAGACAAGGACAATAACGTTCGTTCCTTATCTATTCCATACGCGGGTGTCGACAACTTGCTGTCCCTGGCGCCACATCGTCCACTCCACGGGCTCTGCGGCGCGTTCTCCCCGGCGCGGATGCGTCGAGGATCACTTCAGGGGCGAGGCCGGGTGGGACAATCTGTGGAAAACACCGTTACGGGGTGACAGTGATGGCTACCGTGGGCGACGAGAACGATCCGACGATCGGAGACCGTGACATGTCCGTTCCAGCAGCGGCAGTACACCCTGACCCAGAGCTCGACGGCGCCCTGCTGCTTCCGATGCCCCCCCAGGACGGGTTCACCGCCGAGGACCTCGACCGAATCCCGGATCTTCCGCGACACACAGAGCTCATCGACGGAAATCTGGTCTTCGTGAGCCCCCAGAAGTTCTTCCACATGTTCGCCATCACCCTGCTCCAGCGGCAGATGGACGCCCAGGTTCCGGAGGACATGCTGGTCTGTCGGGAGATGACGGCTGTACTCGGGAGGCGGCAGAGGCCCGAACCCGATCTCATGTTGGTCCGCGCGGACGCACTCCACGACCTGGACGCCACATCGTTCGCAGCGGAGGACGTACGGCTGGCGGTCGAGGTGGTCTCACCCGAATCCGAGATCAGGGATCGCAAGCGTAAGCCTGAGCTCTACGCGGAAGCGGGGATCCCCCACTTCTGGCTGGTTGAGAAGGAAGGCGAACGGGACATCGCGGTGTACGCGTACGAACTCGATCCGCTCAAGGGTACGTACGGCGGTCTCACCGTGCACCGGGAACGGCTCAAAGTCAGTGCGCCCTGCGACCTGGACATCGATCTGACCGAGCTCTCCCGCCGCTGAGGCGTCCTCGGGGCGGCCACGAACACCGAGGAGAGGTACCGCCCGGCACATCTCCTCGGTGTTCCGCCCGGACGCTAGGCGTCCTTGATCTCGCAGACCACCGCGCCGTTGCCCACGGTCTCGCCCGCGGCGATCCTCAGCCCGGTCACCGTCCCGGCCCTGTGCGCGTTGAGCGGCTGCTCCATCTTCATGGCCTCGATGACGACCACGGTGTCGCCCTCGGCGACCTGCTGGCCCTCCTCGGCCACCAGCTTGACCACGGTGCCCTGCATCGGCGAGACCAGCGCGTCACCGCCGGCCGCCACGGTGTTCCCGCCGCCCTTGCGCGCGGTCCGCTTCCTGCGTGCGCCGCCCGCGGCCGGGGCGGTGGCCGAGGAGCCCAGGCCCGCGGGAAGCACCACCTCCACGCGCCTGCCGCCCACCTCGACGGTGACGGTCTCGCGCTCGGCCTCGCCCGGCTCACCCGGGGTGCCCGACCACGGTTCGATGGTGTTCTCGAACTCGGTCTCGATCCAGCGCGTGTACACCCCGAACGGCTGCTCGGGGTCGGCCGGGGCGAAGGCCGGATCGCTCACCACGGCCTGGTGGAAGGGGATCACCGTGGGCATCCCGCCGACCGTGAACTCGGCCAGGGCGCGCCGCGAGCGCTGGAGCGCCTCCTGGCGCGTACGGCCGGTCACCACGAGCTTGGCGACCATCGAGTCGAAGGCCTGGGGCACCGTGAACCCGGCCTCGCAGCCGGTGTCCACGCGCACGCCCGGGCCGCCGGGCAGGCTCAGCTCGGTGATGGTGCCCGGCGCGGGCATGAAGTTCCGTCCGGCGTCCTCGGCGTTGATGCGGAACTCGAAGGAGTGCCCGCGCACCTCGGGGTCGCCGTAGCCGAGCTCCTCGCCGTCGGCGATGCGGAACATCTCCCGGACCAGGTCGATCCCGGTGACCTCCTCGGTCACGGGGTGCTCGACCTGGAGGCGGGTGTTGACCTCCAGGAAGGAGATGGTGCCGTCCACGCCCACCAGGAACTCGCACGTGCCCGCGCCCGTGTACCCGGCCTCGGCCAGGATGGCCTTGGAGGAGGTGTGCAGCCGCTCCATCTGCTCCGCGGACAGGAACGGCGCGGGCGCCTCCTCCACCAGCTTCTGGTGGCGGCGCTGGAGCGAGCAGTCGCGGGTGGAGACCACCACGACGTTGCCGTGGGTGTCGGCCAGACACTGGGTCTCCACGTGGCGGGGCTTGTCGAGGTAGCGCTCCACGAAGCACTCGCCGCGCCCGAAGGCGGTGACCGCCTCGCGCACCGCGGACTCGTAGGCGTCGGGCACCTCGTCCAGGGTGTGGGCGACCTTGAGGCCGCGCCCGCCGCCGCCGAAGGCGGCCTTGATCGCGATGGGCAGGCCGTGCTCCTCGGCGAAGGCCACGACCTCCTCGGCCGACTCGACGGGGTCGGCGGTGCCCGCCACCAGCGGGGCGCCGACCTTCTGGGCGATGTGGCGGGCCTGGACCTTGTCGCCCAGGGCGGTGATCGCCGCGGGGGGCGGGCCGATCCAGGTCAGCCCGGCGTCGATGACGGCCTGGGCGAAGTCGGCGTTCTCGGACAGGAACCCGTAACCGGGGTGGACGGCGTCCGCGCCCGAGGTCTCGGCCACCGCCAGGAGTTTGGCGATGTCCAGGTAGGAGTCGGCCGGGGTGGACCCGCCGAGGGAGTGGGCCTCGTCGGCGACCTTGACGTGCAGGGCGTCCAGGTCGGGCTCGGCGTAGACGGCGACGCTGGCAAGTCCGGCGTCGCGGCAGGCGCGGGCGATGCGCACGGCGATCTCGCCGCGGTTGGCGATCAGTACTTTACGCACGGTGGGAAATCCTTCTGCTCGGCGCGGGGGCGGACAGCGCGCCGACCGCTCCATGGAGAGTCTGTGTGTGGGGACGGCGGGGTCATCGCGTGCTCAGCCGCCAGGCGCCGGGGCCCGGCCTCGGCGGGGCGCCGCGCACCAGGCGCGAGCGGTCCCGCCACCCGGACGGGCGCTCGGGCGCGGGCTCCTCGGCGGTCCGGGCGGCCCTGGCGCGGGCGCTGAGCACGGCGGTCAGGGCCGCCAGCTCCTCGGCGGTGGGCTCGCCTCGGACCACGGCCAGGTGCGGCGGGTTCTTCGGCGCGCTCACAGCGGGATGTTCCCGTGCTTCTTGGGCGGCAGCTGCTTGCGCTTGTTGCGCAGGGCCCTGAGGGACTTGGCGATCCGGACGCGGGTCTCGGAGGGCATGATGACCCCGTCCACGTACCCCCGCTCGGCCGCGGAGTAGGGGTTGAGGAGGGTGTCCTCGTACTCGCCGACGAGCCGGGTGCGCTCGGCCTCGACGTCGTCGGAGGCGGCCAGGGTGCGCCGGTGCAGGATGTTCACCGCGCCCTGGGCGCCCATGACCGCGATCTGCGCCGTGGGCCAGGCCAGGTTGACGTCGGCGCCCAGGTGTTTGGAGCCCATGACGTCGTAGGCGCCGCCGAAGGCCTTGCGCGTGATGACGGTGATCAGGGGCACCGTGGCCTCGGCGTAGGCGTACAGCAGCTTGGCGCCGCGGCGGATGATGCCGTCCCACTCCTGGTCGGTGCCGGGCAGGAACCCGGGCACGTCCACGAAGGTCAGCACCGGCACGTTGAAGGCGTCGCAGGTGCGCACGAAGCGCGCGGCCTTCTCGGAGGCGTCGATGTCCAGGCAGCCCGCCAGGCTCATGGGCTGGTTGGCGACGATGCCGACGGACTGGCCGTCCACGCGACCGAAGCCCACCACCATGTTCGTGGCGAACTGGGCGTGGACCTCCAGGAAGTCGCCGTCGTCCAGGACGGACTCGACGATCGTGCGCATGTCGTAGGGCTGGTTGGCCGAGTCCGGGATGAACGCGTCCAGGGCCAGGTCGGCGTCGGTGGCCTCGTCGCCCGGGGCGACCTCGGGAGGCAGGGGCGGCGCCTCCTCCAGGTTGTTGTCGGGCAGGTGCGAGAGCAGCGTCCGCACGTACTCGATCGCGTCCTGCTCGTCGGCGCCCATGTAGTGCGCCGCGCCCGACTTGGTGTTGTGGGCGCGGGCGCCGCCCAGCTCCTCCATGGAGACGTCCTCGCCGGTGACGGTCTTGATGACGTCGGGGCCGGTGATGAACATCTGCGAGGTCTCGTCCACCATCACGACGAAGTCGGTGAGGGCGGGGGAGTAGACGTGGCCGCCCGCGGCGGCGCCCATGATCAGGGAGATCTGGGGGACGACGCCCGAGGCGTGGGTGTTGCGCTTGAAGATCTCGGCGTACAGGCCGAGCGCGACCACGCCCTCCTGGATGCGGGCGCCGCCGCCCTCGTTGATGCCCACGACGGGGCACCCGTTGGTGAGGGCGTGGTCGAGGACCTTGACGATCTTCTCGCCGTAGACCTCGCCCAGCGATCCGCCGAAGACGGTGACGTCCTGGCTGAACACGGCGACGGGGCGCCCGTCGACCGTTCCGTGGCCGGTGACGACGCCGTCACCGTAGGGGCGGTTGTGCTCCAGGCCGAAGTTGGTGGAGCGGTGTCGGGCCAGGGCGTCGAACTCCACGAACGAGCCGGGATCGAGCAGTGCGTCGATCCGCTCGCGGGCGGTCATCTTGCCTTTGGCGTGCTGTTTCTCAACGGCTCGAGCAGACCCTGCGTGTACGGCCTCGTACCGGCGTCGTTGCAGGTCGGCGAGCTTGCCCGCGGTCGTGTGGATGTCGATCTCGTCCGCGGACAGCGGTTCAGGGGCTTCGGTGGCCATAACTACGCAGGTTAACCGCGAGGGGTCGTCACACGGGAACCCAGCCCGGGGTTACCGACGGGTAGGTATGCTGTTGGGCCGCTCCGACCAGGCCCGTCGCCGGGGCCCGGCTCCGGAGGGCGAGGAAGGCGCACGGAGCGTGCGCACGGAGTCCGCGGCGCGGAACGCGGTATCGCCGAAACCGCGTGAGGAAATGTGCTCCCCTTTCTTGCGAGCAACAATGGTTAACGCGCGGGCAAAACATCAGAAATGCGCCCCCGCGCACCTGGCGGCGGGTGCGATCTCTGTAGGGTCGGTGACCATGACAGCGGTAAGCGCAGAACGCGACAGTGCACGGCAGGAAGTTCCCGAGCAGCTCAGGAATGACGTCAAACTGCTCGGCGAGATGCTCGGAACGGTCCTCGCCGAAAGCGGCGGCGAGGACCTGCTCGCCGATGTCGAGAAGCTCAGGAGAGCGGTCATCGGCGCCCGCGACGGATCGGTCACGGGGGAGGAGATCACCGCGATCGTCGCCGCCTGGCCGCTGGAGCGCGCCAAGCAGGTGGCCCGCGCCTTCACCGTCTACTTCCACCTGGCCAACCTGGCCGAGGAACACCAGCGGATGCGGGCCCTGCGCGAGCGCGACGACGCCGCCAACCCGCCCCGCGAGTCCCTCGCGGCGGCCGTGCGCGCCATCCGCGAGGACGACGGGGGTGAGGAACGCCTCAACGAGCTGGTCGCGGGCATGGAGTTCCACCCCGTGGTCACCGCCCACCCGACCGAGGCCCGACGCCGCGCCGTGTCCACCTCCATCCTGCGCGTCAGCGCCCAACTGGAGGCCTGGCACGGCTCCCACGAGGGCAGCAGCGCCGCGGCCGAGGCGCACCGCCGCCTGCTGGAGGAGATCGACCTGCTCTGGCGCACCTCCCAGCTGCGCTACACCAGGCTCGACCCGCTCGACGAGGTGCGCACCGCCCTCGCCGCGTTCGACGAGACGATCTTCTCCGTCATCCCGCAGGTCTACCGGAGCCTGGACGCCGCCATCGACCCCGAGGGCACCGGTGTGCGCCCGCCCCGCGCCACGCCCTTCGTGCGCTACGGCAGCTGGATCGGCGGCGACCGCGACGGCAACCCCTACGTCACCTCCGACATCACCCGCGAGGCCGTGCTCATCCAGTCCGAGCACGTGCTGCGCGGCCTGGAGGCCGCCTGCACCAAGGTGGCCCGCACCCTCACCGCCTACTCCAACCTCACCCCCGCCAGCCCGGCGCTACTCGACGCGCTCTCCTCGGCCAAGGCGGGACAACCCGAGCTGACGGCGGAGATCGGGGCGCGCTCGCCCAACGAGCCGCACCGCCAGCTCCTGCTGCTGGCCGCCGCCCGGCTGCGCGCCACGCGCGAGCGCGACGCCGACCTGGCCTACCCCGACGCCGACGCCTTCCTGGCCGACCTGCGCACCGTGCAGGAGTCCCTGGCCGAGGCGGGCGCGGTCCGACAGGCCTACGGCGAGCTCCAGCACCTGGTCTGGCAGGCGCAGACCTTCGGCTTCCACCTCGCCGAACTGGAGATCCGCCAGCACAGCGAGGTGCACGCCGCCGCGCTCGCCGAGTTGCGCGAGGGGCGCACGCCCTCCGAGCGCACCGAGGAGGTCCTCGCCACGATCCGGGTGATCGCCTGGATCCAGGAGCGCTTCGGCGTGGAGGCCTGCCGCCGCTACGTCGTCAGCTTCACCCGCTCGGCCGAGGACATCGCGGCCGTGTACGAGCTGGCCACCCACGCCCTGCCCGCCGGACGCGTGCCGGTCCTGGACGTCGTGCCGCTGTTCGAGACCGGCGCCGACCTGGACGCCTCGCCGCACGTGCTCGACGGCATGCTCAAGCTGCCCCAGGTCAACAAGCGCCTGGACGAGACCGGCCGCAGGATCGAGGTCATGCTCGGCTACAGCGACTCCGCCAAGGACGTCGGCCCGGTCAGCGCCACCCTGCGCCTCTACGACGCCCAGGCCCGCCTGGCCGCGTGGGCGGGCGAGCACGACGTGCGCCTGACCCTGTTCCACGGCCGCGGCGGCTCGCTCGGCCGCGGCGGGGGCCCGGCCAGCCGCGCCCTGCTCGCCCAGGCGCCCGGCTCGGTCGGCGGACGGTTCAAGGTCACCGAGCAGGGCGAGGTCATCTTCGCCCGCTACGGGCAGTCCGCGATCGCCCGCCGCCACATCGAGCAGGTCGGCCACGCGGTGCTGATGGCCTCCACCGACGCCGTCCAGGAGCGCGAGCGCTCCGCCGAGCGCGAGTACCGCGCCCACGCCGACACCATCGCCCGTGCCGCCCAGGAGGCCTACCTGGAGCTGATCAACACCGAGGACTTCGCGGTGTGGTTCTCCCAGGTCACTCCCCTGGAGCAGCTGGGCGAGCTGCGGCTGGGCTCGCGCCCCTCGCGGCGCGGCGCGGCGCGAGGGCTCGGCGACCTGCGCGCGATCCCGTGGGTGTTCTCCTGGACCCAGACCCGGGTCAACCTGCCGGGCTGGTTCGGGCTCGGCACGGGCCTGGCCGCCGTGGAGGACCTGAGCGTGCTCCAGGAGGCCTACCGCGAGTGGCCCATGTTCTCGTCCCTGCTCGACAACGCGGAGATGAGCCTGGCCAAGACCGACCGCACCATCGCCGAGCGGTACCTGGCGCTGGGCGGGCGGCCGGAGCTGACCGAGCTGGTGCTGGGGGAGTACGACCGCACCCGTGAGCTGGTGCTGAAGGTGACCGGGCACAGCCGCCTGCTGGAGAACCGGGCGGTGCTCTCCCGCGCGGTGGACCTGCGCAACCCGTACGTGGACGCGCTCTCCCACCTGCAACTGCGCGCGCTGGAGGCGCTGCGGGGCGAGGAGGCCGACTCCCTGTCGGAGGAGGACCAGCAGCACCTGGAGCGGCTGCTGCTGCTCTCGGTCAACGGCGTGGCCGCCGGGCTCCAGAACACCGGCTGACCCGCACGCTGGTCCGCGCGCGACGGCGCCCCGCACCCGGGAGGGGGTCGCGGGGCGCCCTCGCACGCGGGCGGAGCCCGTTACTCCGGGAAATCGCTGGTGTCGATGGTGAGGTCGAACGGCTCGGGGAGGTGGATCTCCTTGCCGAAGGGGACCTTCGTGGAGCTGGTGTACCTGCCGTTCTCCGGGCCGGAGTAGAGGGTGACCTCTCCCTTACCCGTGTCCGGATCCCAGCGGTCCACCAGCAGGTACAGGGGGATCCCGGCGTGGGCGTAGCCCCAGAGTTTGGGCTTGCGATCCTTCTTCGCGGTGCTCTTGGACGTCACCTCGACCACCATGAGGGCATCGGCTGCCGGGTTCTCCGGCTCAGGGTCGGGCGCTCTCCCGGGAAGCACGATCAGATCGGGGATGTACAAGCTGGTGATCAACGGTACTTGGAGATCCTGTGTCTGAAGGACCTCGGCTTCCGTGATCTTGCTGTCCTCATTCAGGATCTCGCGAATGATCAGCTTGTTGATCAGCCACACGATGCGATTGTGTTCGTACTTGGGGGGAGTCATGATGCTGATGTCGCCTTCGATGATCTCGGCCCGCCAACCCTCGGGCAGGTCCAGCTCTTCCCAGGCGCGCAACACGACTTCCCAGCGGGACGGCATCCAGGTCACCGTCTCCACCTCCGCGATACTCATCTGTCGCGTCACCTCCGGTAACTGAACGTAGCAACGCGTGATCATCCATGTGCTGGTTTCAGCTTAACGGGCGGCCCTTTGCCGCACAGGGGTTTCCGGACAGGGTTGCGGCGCTGCTGTAATGGGGGCATGGCCAGCGCACCCGACCCCTTTCCGCGACCCCCGCTCGACGCGGCGGACCTCGACGCCGCCCTCGCCCGACCGGGCGGCATGTGGCACCGGATCGAGGTGCTCCCCGAGGCCGCGTCCACCAACACCGAGCTGACCGCGCGCGCCGTGGGGGGCGCCCCGCACGGGAGCGTGCTGGTCACCGAGCACCAGACCGCCGGGCGCGGACGCCTGGGCCGCGGCTTCTCCACCCCGCCGCGCGCCGCCCTCACCTTCTCCCTCCTGGTCCGGCCCGCGGTGCCCGTCACCCGCCTGGGCTGGCTCCCCGCGCTCATGGGCGTGGCCGCGGTCGGCGCCGTGCACCGGGTGACAGGGGTCAAGGCCGCGCTCAAGTGGCCCAACGACGTCATCGTCCCCGCGCACCTGCGCTCGGAGCCCGCGACGGCCGACGGCAAGCTCGCGGGCATCCTCTCCGAGGCCGACTTCTCCTCCGGCGAACCCGCAGTGGTCGTGGGGATGGGCCTCAACGTGTCCCAGGAGCGCGCCGAACTCCCCGTGGACACCGCCGTCTCCCTGCGCGGGGAGGGCTCGGCCGCCCTGGACCGGGACGCCCTGCTCGCCGCCGTCCTGGGAGGGTTCGAGGAGCTGTACACGGCGTGGAACTCCGCCGGAGGAGACGCCGAGGCCAGCGGGCTGGCCGCCGCCTACCGGGACGCGTGCGTCACGATCGGGCGCCGCGTGCGGGTCCACCTGCCCGGGGACCGGGTGCTGGAGGGCGCCGCCACCGGCGTCGACGCCGACGCCCAGCTGCTGGTACGCGGTCCCGGCGGGGAGCGGGCCCTGAGCGCGGGCGACGTCGTCCACGTGCGCCCCGGTTCCTGACCCCGGTCACCCTGCCTGATCCGCCGCCGTGCCGCCGTCCACGTGCGCCCCGGTTCCTGACCCCGGTCACCCTGCCTGATCCGCCGCCGTGCCGCCGTCCACCTGTGCCCCGGTTCCCGACCGGTCCTCCGCCGCCGCCGTGCCGCCGTCCACAGGGGCCTCGGGGCACTCCCGCGCCGGCCTTCCGTGTGCGATCATCACCGGGTGTGGCCGTCGCCGACCGCGGGCCGCGCGGGCCTGTCGGCAGGCACCCTGTCAGGGGAGAAACCGCGGGCGTAAGCTGGAGTGGAACCCCGTGCCGCATTGTCGGCCGGTGCCGAAGTGACTGTTCCCCGCCCCGGCGGGGATGGCCCGTGAAAGAGAACGTATGCCGTCGCGTCCCGACCCGAAAGCGATCGAGTCCGCCCTGCTCGGCGGTGAAGCGGTCTACACCAGGGAGCAGGCGATCGAGCTCGCCGGCGCCGACAACGAGCTGGCCGGGCGCATCTGGCGCGCCCTGGGCTTCCCCAACCAGGGCGACGACACGGTCACCTTCGCCGAGAGCGACGTCGAGTCGCTGCGCATCGCCAACTCCCTGGTCCAGGAGGGCGTCCTGGACGAGGAGGGCGTGGTCCGCTTCGCCCGCGCGATGGGCCAGACCATGGCGCGCCTGGCCGACTGGCAGACCAGCATACTGAGCACCCTCATCTACCAGGAGGGCGAGGACTCGGTCAGCCCGCTGATGAACCAGGTCAAGGAGCTGCTGCCGGACGTGGAGCGGCTCCTGCTGCACATCTGGCGCAGACAGCTCGCGGCCTCCTCCGCGCGCACCCTCGCGGTGATGTCCGACAACGACGCCGTGCCCAACTACTACCCGCTGGTGGTCGGGTTCGCCGACCTGGTCTCCTTCACCACCCTGAGCCGCGAACTCGACGAGGTCGAGCTGGCCGGGGTGGTCGAGGGCTTCGAGGCCACCGCCGCCGACATCGTCGCCTCCGGAGGCGGCCGGGTCGTCAAGACCCTGGGCGACGAGATCCTCTACGTCGCCGACTCCCCGGCCGAGGCCGCCGACATCGCGCTGCGCCTGGCCTCGGGCGTCAAGACCCACGTGGAGGTGCCCGACGTCCGGGTCGGCCTGGCCGCCGGGCCGGTGCTGACCCTGCACGGCGACGTGTTCGGCACGACCGTCAACCGCTCCAGCCGCCTGACCTCCTTCGCCAGACCCGGCACGGTCCTCATCGACGAGAGCCTGGCCGAGAGCCTGGCCGACGAGGAGGGCCTCCAGGTGGTGCGGGTGCGGGCCCGGCACGCGCACGGACTCGGTCTCATCCAGCCCTACGCCCTGCGCCGCAACTTCGAGCCCGCGGGCTGAACTCCGCGTTTTTCCCCGCCCGACCACCGTGTGCGCCGGAGCCCGCCCATATAGGCTCGAAGGCGTAGCACCAGCCCGCGAGAGGTACAGGTGGTGAGCCGGTGAACGCCCCTTCCCCCGTCCAGCGTCTGCGCACCTCGGGTGTCTTCAGCCTCGAGGGCAACGGGTTCGACGTCGAGAACAACGTCTGGATCGTCGGAGACGACGACAGCGCCATCGTCATCGACGCCGCCCACGACCACGAGGCGATCGCCCGCGGTCTGGGTGACCGCGAACTCATGGCCATCGTGGCCACCCACGGACACAACGATCACGTCAACGCGGCCGTCGCGCTGGCCGACCTGGCCGACTGCCCCATCCTGCTGCACCCCGACGACGCCGAACTGTGGCACCGCGTGCACCCGCACCGGGAGCCGGACGCCCCGCTGCTGCACGGCGAGACGCTGGTGGTGGGGAGAGTGGAGCTGGACGTCCTGCACACCCCGGGCCACACGCCGGGCGGGGTGTGCCTGTACGCGCCCGCGCTCGGGGTGGTCTTCACCGGAGACACCCTCTTTCCGGGCGGCCCCGGCGCCACCGGCCAGCCGTTCTCGGACTTCCCGACGATCATCGCCTCGATCCGCGAACACCTCGCGGGCCTGCCGCAGGACACGGTCGTCCATCCCGGCCACGGGGAGTCCACCACCGTCGCCGAGGCCGCCGAACACCTCGACGCCTGGGCGTCCCGCGGGTTCTGAGCCCGGCGGTCGCTCCGGCGGGCCTGTCCGGTGCCCGGCGGTCCGCCGCGCGGAAAACCGGTGGAACCCAGCCCGCCCGGACCTCTAGCGTGGGCTCTCCGACGACGAGAGGTGGGAGCGGATGACACTGGTACGCAAGGGAACCCGGCGGATCACGGTGGACGGGACCGCCTACCGGTGGCGCACCCGTAAGAGGCTCACGCGGGCCCAGTGCGAACAGCCCGACGGCGGCCCGATGACCTTCGTCGTCGAGGGGGCCGAGACCCCCGGTAACCCGCTCGTGGTCACCCTGGGCCACACCCGCCCCCGGGGGTACTGCCGCCCCTTCCGCGCCTCGACCGGCCCGGAACCCGAGCCGGTCACCCCGGCGCGGGTGGTCGCCGCCGTCCGAGGCGCGCTGGCCGAGGGCTGGCGCCCCGGCGACAGCGGGGGCCCGTTCCGGCTGGACGGCTCCGCCCTCTGACCGGGCCCGGGGCGATCGCTTGGGCCCGGGGCGCGGCTCTGGTCCGGGGTACCGTCGCGGCCCGGCGCTGCTTCGCCGGGCCGCTCGGGCGTCAGGGCGGTCCGACCATCCGGCGCGGGCCGTGCTGTCGGATCGTGAACTCATGAGGGCCGGGCTGGACGCGCCACGAGGCCCACGAGAACCCGAACCGGGGTCCATCAGGTACACCGTGTAGTTCGGGTTGCCCGGCACGTCGTCGTCGAAGACCAGCAGGTCCTTCATACCGGGAACCCGCAGACCGATCGCGAAGCTCGCGTCGAAGTCCCCGACCGGCTCGTACGGGTGCAGGTCCGTGGTGGTCTCGGTGTACTCATGGTCGGGACGGACGCGCTCTTCGAGGGTGCCCGTGCGGTGTCCGCTGGCCGCGCGTCCACATGAAGCCCGCGTTCCCGCCGAAGCGCCCGGCCGCCGTCCCGTCCGCGCCGACCCGCAGCCGCAGCAGCGTGCCGTTGTGGAAGCTCGTCCCCCACGGGGTCACGATCCGGCCGCCGGGCGCGGTCTGCTCCACCCACGGGTAGGGAACCCGCTGGACGGCGGCGGTCGCCAGCACCCGGTCGTAGGGGGCGTCAGGCGGACAACCCTTCTCACCGTCCCCGACGACCACACGGACACCGCGACCCTCCAGGTTCTCCTGGGCACGTGCGGCCACGGCCGGGTCGATCTCCACCGATGTCACGTTCCCGGCGCCGACCCTGTCGGCGAGTAGTGCGGCGTTCCACCCGGTTCCGGTACCGATCTCCAACACCCGCTGTCCGGCGTCGAGGTTGGTGGCGTCCAGCATCGTGGCCACGATGCTCGGCATGGACGCCGACGAGGACCGGTGCCCGCGCCCGGTCGGGTCTCCATCGTCGATCTGGGTGATGACGGGCCGGTTGGCGTAGCAGGCACGCAACCACGCGTCGGGATCGTCGGCCCTGTCGAGGGTCGTCAGGTCGTCCCCGTCCTCGATCCAGATCCGGTCGGGGATGAAGCGGTGGCGGGGAACCCGCATGAAGCCGTCCCGCCAGGCTGAGGAGGGGTTGATCTCCTCAGCGAGGCGGGACCGGAGGTCTTCGGGGTTGGTCATGTGTCGTCGCGCTCGTGCTTTCCTCCGCCGCTGGATCCCTTACACCGGAAGGCGTCAGGACGGACCGTCCGGTGAGCAGAGCCACACCCGTTGACCGCTCGGGTTCGCTGTCAGTCCGAATGCGTCGATCGGTGGCGAACCGGCCTTCTCCCATACCGTGAGGGCTTCCTCGACAGCGCTCCACAGCCGGTTGGGGCCGTGCTGGCGCACGATCGGCCCGCCGTCGTCCCCGGCGCGCAGCCACGCCTGCGATCCCGTGGACACGTCCCAGAACAGGTTAGAAGTCTGACCGCCGTTCCGAGGGACGCGTCAAGAAGGTGCATGTGCGCGTTCGCCGGTCCACTTCCCGCACCACGCGCCATCCCTGAACCGAGGTGTAGTACCGCACCAACCCAGGCGCGAACGTGCCCCGACGTACCTCGTCCCGACCGGTGCGGGCGGCGTGGTCCAGAGCCCACCGGGCCAGGGTCCACCCCCACCGGTGAGTGTTCGGCACGGTCCAGGTGGAAGCCAGGAACAGGGCCGGTATCGCTCGTTCCTGATCGGTGAACCCCCATTCGGGGGATTCGGTGTAGGCGCTGGTGCAGCCCAGGATCGTCGCATCGTCGACCAGTACCCACATGGGCGTGTCGTCTTCTGCCGCTTGCTCGGCCATGGCCTGCGCTACCTCCGGACGGGCGGACAAGCCACGCTCAAGCATCCACGCCGCACGCCGGGCCACCATGGCTTCGACACCGTCGTAGTCATCCGCGCACGCTGGTCGGATTTGCATCGCTCCCCCTCTCCTGGCCCGTAAGGAGGCCAAGCCGGTCTCCAGTATCAGTGGGCGGTACACGTCGAACGTGCGCGCACCCGTGGCTATGAACTCCTGGGCAGAGCATCGCAGCTCAGACTCGTCGAGATACCCGTCCTCGACGAGGAGAGCACCATCGTCTGAGGGTCATGCCTGCTTCCAGACAGGGATGCAGGTAGGGGGTCAGGTGTGAGGTTCCCAGGGTCCAGCGGTCACCTGCTGGCGTGGTGTGCCACAGGCTTGGGTCGTCCAGGTCTTGGGGGTGGAGGTGAACGGTCAGCATGGGGGCTCCGCTACGAGGAAGGGGCGGCCTCGCGTGGGGCCGCCCCGGGAGAGGATCAGATCTCGTCGTACCGGTTGGGCATGTCGCCGTCGCCGTTGGTCTTCGTGTATTCCGTGACCTGGTCCGGGACTTCCAGGCGCTCGGGGGTCACGAACAAGTCTTCGGTGGATTCGTGCATCTGGGCTCCTTGGTGGGATGTAGGTGAGCGTTGACTTCTCTGTCAGCGCCTTTGGCCCGCGCGCCCGTGATTCCACACCGGGCGTGTGGAGGCTGAGAGGGCGGCTGAATTAATGGTGAGGTCACCAGCACGCTGCGTCAGGACATTGGCCAGGATCGGTCTGTCCGTGTGGCTGGGTGCGGGCGGGGGAAGTGCGGTCTTCTGCGGAATCAGGTGGTGGTGCGGAGGGTGTCGATGAGGCGGGCGATGTCGGCGGCCTCGTCGTGGGCGCCGATGGTCAGGGCGAGTCGGTGGACCTCGGTCAGGGTGACCAGGAGGTCGGCGATGAGCGTGAACACGGAGGGTGCGGTTCCGTTCTCGGGGTCGGGATGGAGAGCGGGATAGGCCAGGTCAGGGCGCTGTCGGAGCAGGCGGCGGACGGATTCGGCCAGCGCCGACAGGTCGTCGGGGTCGTGTGGTGAGTCCCGATGGATGTGAACGTGCGGAACGTGGGGTTGGTGGTTCCCGGAGCGGGCACGTCGGGGGAGCGGGGCGTAGTCCGTCTGTGTCCGCTGGGGCATGGGTGACTCCTGCTTGTGCTTGTTCGTGCGGTAGTGAGCGGGGGAGGGGGCTCAGCCGGGGAAGGACACCGAGCCCCCGGTACGGGGCTTGTTCATCCCGGGGCGGGACAGGGGCCGTGGAGCGTGGGATTGACGGAGGTCCACGCGCAGCCGGAGACGGGGCAGCGCCAGTGCGCGGTGGGGCGGGTACGGGCGATGAGCGTCTGGGCGCGGCGGATCTGGGCGTCCAGCCCGTGCGGGGTGGCGTCCGAGAGGGGTTCGAACTCGGCGTCGCCCTGGTAGAAGGCGAAGAAGCGCCGGGTCGCCGGTGCCCACATGACCCACCAGAGGCGGCGGTGGAGCGCGTGGAGCTGCTCGGCGGCCGAGTACTGCGCGCGGTCGTCGCTCACGTCCCAGGCCACTGCGCTCACCGTTCTTCCTCTGCTCGCACCGCGCGACCCCCTTAAAACAGACAAATGGAAACGTGGAATATCCGGTTCCACTTCTCGCTTCGTCGCCGGTTGTGCTTTTCTGGTTCCCGATAATGCATGTGTGGAAGTCGGAGTGCTATAGCTTCCATCGCGGGTTCAGTAACTCGCTTGAACCCTGGAAAAGTGTGGCTACTGCCTGGCCGTATGTGGCGAGTGCTGGCGGCCGTTGGAGGACCGATGACGCGGGAGCCGAAGCCCGAGTACAAGAAAATAGCCTCTGAAGTGCGAAAACGGAGGAAGACGCGGGGGTGGTCGCAGGGTCGCCTAGCCGAGCACGTCAACGTCTCGTCGTCGCTCGTCTCGTACTGGGAGCTGGCCGTGCACGCACCCCAGCTCCAGGAGGCACGGAGGCTGGACGAACTCTTCGAGACCTCAGGGGTGTTCGCGCGGCTCTGGTCGAAGTCGAACTCGGAGAGCATCTACCCCGCTGGTTCGCAGAACGCCATCGACTTCGAGCGGACGGCCGTGGAGATCCGGGAGTTCCACGCGACGCTCGTTCCGGGTCTCCTCCAGACACCGGGTTACGCGTGGGCGATCTTCAGGGCCTGTCGTCCGTGGGCAAGCGCTGACATGCTGGACGCGCTCGTCGAGTCTCGCATGAGGCGCCACGCCGTCCTTGAAGTGCCGGAACGCCCGCTACTGTGGATCGTGTTGGATGAGGTTGTGATCCGCCGCGTTCTCGGTGACGTCACGACGATGAAGGAGCAGTTGGACCACCTTCTGAAGCTCGTGGCGGACGGCATCATCTGTCTTCAGGTGGTTCCTCTCAGCCTGCGGCTGCCTCCGGGGCTCTCCGGGTCGTTCAGGGTGTTCGTGTTCCCCGATCGGCCGATGGTGGCGGCGTCCGAGTACGTCGCGGATGACATGATCATCGATGACGACGAGAAGGTCCGCGAGTGCGTAACGCTGTTTGGAGCCATCCAGGCGGGCGCACTATCCACCAGCGACAGCTTTCAACTGGTCCAGCAGGTACGAGGAGAACTCGATGACTGAACGACGCTCCTTCCACAAGAGCAGCTACAGCGGCGGAAGTAACAACAACTGCGTCGAGGTCGCTGAGGGTGCCAGCACGGCGGTGCGTGACACCCAGAACCGCGAGCTGGGGCAGCTGGAGTTCGCCGCCAGCGAGTGGACCGCGCTCGTGGACTCCCTCAAGCTCCACGGCTAGCGACCACACAGCAAGGGGCAGTGCTTCCAGGGGAGGCGCTGCCCTTCTTCATGCCCTCCAGAGCGCGCGCAAATGATTCTAATTCGGGCGAAGAGGATACTTCTGACAAGGCGCGAAAACGCACCTGTCCTTTTCTGGTGGGCGCTCTGATCTGGGGTTATGTCCGACCGGGTGGCTTTTTGGGGTCAGGTTCGAAGAAAAGTTCGCCATCACGCTCCGTGTGCCCTAATCTTCTACCCGAACACACAACTCCATACGCAGAAAGACCCCGCGACGGTTTCCCACCGCCCGGGGTCGTGGCCAGCAACTAAGCACCTTTACAGCAAGGATTTTGCCAGCATGCGCCAGTTTAGCGCTGCGCTTCTCAGCCGTGCCTTCGGCCCGCTGATCGCGCTCTTCGCCTCCCCGTGCGGACGCCACTCCACCGAGGTCGGCCGCCGACGACGCTCCACCCGCGTCCGCCGCTACGCTCCCTCGCCGCCCGCTGCTCCCGTGCAGGTCAGCCGGAACCGGGTCTCCTTCCGTCGCGAGACTCCCGAGAACTCTGCGCCTCCCGCGCGCCCCAGCTTTCCCGCGCCGCGACTCACACCCCCCAGCGAACAGCTCAACGCCGACGAGGTCGCCCTCGTGCGCCCCTACTTCGCCGCCCACGAAAGCCTTCGCGCTGCCGAGACCCGGGTTCCCGCACCTCGTAAACCCGCACCCCAGCAGCCCACACCCCGGAAGCCCGCACCCGGCGGCCCCAGCCTCCGCCCCAACCCCGGTGAGACTGAAACCGAAGAGGTGCGCCGCGCGTTCGAGCAGGCCCGGGTACGCGCCGCCGCCCTCGTTCGGCAGCAGAGGGAAAACCCGAGCGGCGACCTGCTCGGCGACCCCGCACCCCGGTTCGGCGTCGTCGGCCCTGTGGTCGGCCCTGTCGTTGGTCCCCCGGAACCCAGGCCCGTCCCACCCGGTGAATGGGACGAACTGACCTCCCGCATCCGTGCCCTGCTCCACCAGCGGCAGGGGGCGACGGCGTGAACACCACCCTCACGAAGGAGGACCCCCGCCCGCTCGTCCGCTGGGAGCACCGCGTCTACACCGGCGAGCTGTCCGAACTCTCCCGGGTCCGCGCCGACCTCGCCCGCGACCTGGCCGGATTCGACCCCGACCTGGTCGACACCCTCCAACTGTGCGCCAGCGAACTCCACGCCAACTGCGCCAAGTACACCGATCCGCACCGGACGTACGGCGAGGTGGTCCGAGCACTGTCCATGCCCGACGAGCGAACCCTGCGACTGTCCCTGAGCGACTCGGGAGGCGGGGGCGGAATTCCGGCCATCCCGGCCGAACGCACGGAAGACGACTGGAACTGGGCCGAGGGTCAGCGCGGTCTGCTCCTGGTGGAGAACCTGGCCCGGGAGTGGGGGCACTTCCGCCTCGCCCCCTGGGCCGACCTCGGCACCCACGTGTGGGCCGTCTTCGACGTGGCCCCGGCCACGGTCCCCGCCGGGCTGCGGCCCTTCGTGTTCACCTGCTGACCCGGGCCGAGCCCGGATTCCGGTTGCCGACCCCGTCCGCCGCCCCGGGAGTGCGCCCCGGGGCAGCGGACGGGACCGGGTTCAGGTCAGGCCAGGTCAGGTCAGGTCCGAGTACCGCCCGACGTTGGGCACCGGCGGAGTGTCCTTCGGCCGCACACCGATCTTGGACCCCAGCCACACCAGGGGGTCGTACTTGCGGTCCGCCACCCGCTCCTTGAGCGGGATCAGCGCGTTGTCGGTGATGCGGATGTTCTCCGGGCACACCTCCGTGCAGCACTTGGTGATGTTGCAGTAGCCCAGCCCGAACTCCTCCTGGGCGATGAGCCTGCGGTCGGCGGTGTCCTCGGGGTGCATCTCCAACTCCGCCACCCGCATGAGGTAGCGCGGCCCCGAGAAGTGCTCCTTGTTCTCCTCGTGGTCGCGGATCACGTGGCACACGTTGTTGCACAGGAAGCACTCGATGCACTTGCGGAACTCCTGCTGGCGTTCCACGTCCTCCTGACGCATCCGGAAGTCACCCGGCGCCTTGGCCGGATCCGGGCTGAACGAGGGGATCTCCCGCGCCTTCTGGTAGTTGTACGACACGTCGCAGACCAGGTCCCGGATCACCGGGAAGGTCTGCATCGGTGCCACGGTCACCACCTCGTCCTCGTCGAACACGCTCATCCGCGTCATGCACGACAGCCGGGGACGGCCGTTGATCTCCACCGAGCACGAACCGCACTTGCCGGCCTTGCAGTTCCACCGCACCGCCAGGTCCGGGGTCTGCGTGGCCTGGAGGCGGTGCAGCACGTCGAGCACCACCTCGCCCTCGTTGACCTCGACCCGGTACTCGGCGAGCCCGCCTTCGCCCGAACCCCGCCACACCCGGAACACACGCTCGCTCATGACTGGCCCTCCTCGGCCGCGTCGTCCGCCGCCCCCGTCGTCCCCGCCGCGGGCAGCTCCTCCTCCGTCAGGTACTTGGCCAGCTCGTCGCGTTCGAAGAGGGAGAGCAGCCCGGCCGGGATGTCGGCGACCGGGAGCCGCGACAGCGACACCCGGTCGGCGCGGTCGGCCCGCACCGCCAGGTTCACCCGCCGCCACTCGGCCGACATACCGGGGAAGTCCTCGCGCGTGTGCCCGCCGCGCGACTCCGTGCGCTCCAGGGCGGCGGTGGTGACCGCGCGCGAGACCAGGACCATGTTGGGCAGCGCCAGCGCCAGGTGCCAGCCCGGGTTGTACACCCGGTCGCCCGGCGCGCTGAGCATGCGCGACCGCTCCTCCAGCTCCGCCAGCCGCTCCAGGGCCCGCTCCATCTCCGGGCCCTTGCGGATGATGCCCACCAGGTCGTTCATGGTCTCCTGGAGGTCGGTGTGCAGCGTGTACGGGTTCTCGCCGTCGCCCTGCTTGAGGAAGTCCAGCGCGTACGAGGACGCCTCGGCCGCGATCCGGTCCAGGAGCCCGGCCGGTGAGGGCCGCTCTCCGAGCCCGTCCACGTAGGCCGCGGCGCCCAGCCCGGCCCTGCGCCCGAACACCAGCAGGTCCGACAGGGAGTTGCCGCCCAGCCGGTTGGATCCGTGCATGCCGCCCGCCACCTCACCGGCCGCGAACAGCCCGGGCACGTCGGAGGCGGCGGTGTCGGCGTCCACCCGCACCCCGCCCATCACGTAGTGGCAGGTCGGGCCCACCTCCATGGGCTCGGCGGTGATGTCCACGTCCGCCAGCTCCTTGAACTGGTGGTGCATGGACGGCAGCCGCTTCCTGATCTCCTCGGCGGGCAGGCGCGTGGACACGTCCAGGAACACGCCGCCGTGCGGCGAGCCGCGCCCCTCCTTGACCTCGGTGTTGATCGCCCGCGCCACCTCGTCGCGGGGCAGCAGCTCCGGCGGCCTGCGGTGCTTGGCGGGGTCGTCGTACCAGCCGTCGGCCTCCTCCTCGCTCTCCGCGTACTGGGAGCGGAACACGTCCGGCACGTAGTCGAACATGAACCGCCTGCCCTCGGAGTTGCGCAGCACGCCGCCGTCGCCGCGCACCGACTCGGTGACGAGGATGCCCTTCACCGAAGGCGGCCAGACCATCCCGGTGGGGTGGAACTGGACGAACTCCATGTTGATCAGGGACGCCCCGGCCCGCAGGGCCAGCGCGTGGCCGTCGCCGGTGTACTCCCAGGAGTTGGAGGTGGTGCGGAAGGCCTTGCCGATGCCGCCGGTGGCCAGGACCACCGAGGGCGCCTCGAACAGGACGAACCCGCCGTCCACCCGGCGGTAGCCGAACGCGCCGACGATCCGGCCCGGAGTCCTCCCGTCCGCGCCCCTGCCAGCACTCCCGTCCGCGTCCACGGCCGTGGCACCGGCACTGCCACCAGCACCAGTACTGCCACCGGCACCAGTGCTGCCACCAGCACCGCCGCCGGGTCCGTCCTCCTCGGTGACCAGGCGGGTGATCGCGGTCTCGGCGAACACGCGGATCCGCGCCTCGGGGTCGCCCAGCTCCGCGGCGTCCTCCTGCTGGAGCGCGACGACCCGCTGCTGGAGGGTGCGGATCATCTCCAGGCCGGTGCGGTCGCCCACGTGCGCCAGCCTCGGGTACTCGTGGCCGCCGAAGTTGCGCTGGCTGATCTTGCCCTCGGCGGTGCGGTCGAAGAGCGCGCCCCAGTACTCCAGCTCCAGGATGCGCTCGGGCGCCTCGCGGGCGTGCAGTTCGGCCATGCGCGGATCGTTGAGGAACTTGCCGCCGCGGACGGTGTCGCGGAAGTGCACGCGCCACTCGTCGTCGGGGTTGGCGTTGCCCAGGGCGGCCGCCGCGCCGCCCTCGGCCATCACCGTGTGGGCCTTGCCGAACAGCGACTTGGAGATCACCGCGGTGCGCTTGCCCTGCTCGCGGGCGGCGATCGCGGCCCGCAGCCCGGCTCCGCCCGCCCCGATCACCACGACGTCGTAGGCGTACCGGGTGATCCCGGGTTCTGCTGTGGGGGGCATCTGGTCGTGCCTTCCTTCCCCTTGGCTCAGTTGAGGATGCGCAGGTCGTTGATGGTGCCGCTGGCGATCAGGGCGATGTAGGCGTCCGTGAGGATCAGGGTCGCGATGCTCAGCCAGCCGAAGTACATGTGCCGGTGGTTGAGCGTGGAGAGGCGGCCCCACATCCAGTAGCGGACGGGGTGCCTGCCGAAGCTGCGCAGCCGTCCGCCGAAGACGTGGCGGCACGAGTGGCAGCTGAGCGTGTAGCCCCACAGCATGACCACGTTGAGGAGCATGATGAGGTTGCCCAGCCCGATGCCGAAGCCGCCGTCGGTCCCGTGGAAGAAGGGGACCAGCATGTCCCACGTGTTGAGGACCGTGAGGGCGAGGGCGGCGTAGAAGAAGTAGCGGTGGCCGTTCTGGACCAGCATCAGCGGCCGGGTCTCGCCGGTGTAGGCCCCGTGGGGCTCGCGCACGGCGCAGGCCGGGGGCGAGAACCAGAACGAGCGGTAGTAGGCCTTGCGGTAGTAGTAGCAGGTCAGCCGGAACAGCAGCAGGATCGGCAGGCTGATCAGGGCGTAGGGGATGAGCGGCGGGAACTCCACCGGCAGGCGTCCGAACAGGGCCGCGTCGGGCGCGCACTGCTGCGCGATGCACGGCGAGTAGAACGGGGTCAGGTAGTGGTGCTCCTGGACCCAGTAGTGGTCCTGCTGGAGCACCCGCAGGGTCGCGTAGACGACGAAGGTGGCCAGCCCCAGCGCGGTGAGGAGGGGGCCGAGCCACCAGTTGTCGGTGCGCAGGGTTCGTTGGGGGACACGTGCCCGGCCGCCCCCGGGGCCTGCGCTTTCGGTCGCTGTCACCGTTGTCTTGCACCTCCTGTGGGAAGGTCCCGGCCGGGCGGGGCGCGGTACCCGCCCGCTTCGGCCGCGACCGCTGCGCCGGACGGCTGCGGGGAGGAGCCGTAGCGAACCGGCCCGCAACGCAACGTTAGGGCGTTGTGATCACGGTCACGTCCCGGAGGGCGATGGGAGTCGGGGAAAGCTGTGTGAAATAGGCCACTTGGGAGCGCTTATTTGGGGTGTTTTGTCGGGTTAAGTAGGTAGAAATCCCTTATGCCGAACCCGTTGCTCCAGGGGCACAAGTGGCATGTGGTAAAGGAGATATCCGCCGGAATCCGACGCTCGACCCAGAGACCGTCGGCGAACCGCCGCAGGGATGGCTCGCGGGCACGTTCGCTGGCGCCTCCCCCGGCCCCGGCGAGCTGTGGCCGGTCATGGGCTGGTGGGCCGAGGTTGACCGGTAGGACCACACTCCAGTGCGGTCTCGCGTCCGCGCTGGTCGGCACCGCACACGTCCAGGGGGTGGAACCGGTGCATGACTGGTTTGCAAAATCCCCGTGCACATCTCTCGGTAGTTGGGTAGTAACGGAGGGTGAACGAGATGGTCTCGTTCCCCAACCGAGAGGACGCACCACATGACCACGGCCTCCGCCGACCCGATCGCCACCCGCTATGGCCGGCTCTTCGACGCCTTCGACACCGATGAGGACGGCCGCGTCGAGTGGGACGACTTCCAGCGCCTCGTCGACCGCTACCTCGCGGTCTACGGGGTGGACCGCTACGACCGCAGGGCCCAGGCGCTGCTGTCCTGCTACCAGATGCTGTGGGTGGAGCTGCTGCGCCACAGCAACGCCGACACCAGCCGCCTGAACCGGGACCAGTTCGTCGAGGCCCTGCGCCTCACCACGGTTGACACCAGCCGGTTCAACATGAACGACGGGCTGCCCCACGCCGTCTTCGACCTCATCGACGCCGACGGCGACAACGAGATCAGCGTGCAGGAAGGCAACCGTTTCCTGGAAAGCCAGAAGACCGTCAGCCACGACGCGGTACGGCGCTTCGCGAAACTGGACGCCGACGGCGACGGCCGGATCAGCCGCCAGGAGTTCATCCGCGCGCATCGGGAGTTCCTCCACAGTGCGGACCCCGAGGCTGCGGGCGGTGTGGCCTTCGGCGTCCTGTGAGCACAGGCCCCGACTCCTGATCGGAGGACGGGGAGGATCCCCACCCTCCCGCGTTCGGCCACGGTGCGGCCACGACAGCCCCCGCGCGACGCCCCGTCGCGTGGGGGTTTCTGTTGCCCGGACCTGGCACCGGGACAGCCCCGGCGCCCGCTCGCAGCAGCGCAGGGAGGGCGGCATGGTCGAACACCGGGGAACCGCGGGCCTCGCGGTGGGTGCGGTCGTAGGGCGGCGGCGGGCCGGGGCGGGCATAGACCCCATTTGCGCAGGCAGCGGTGATACCGGCCCTTTCGGGGCCGACCCGGACCGGCCCGGGTTCCCCTTCGGGACCGACCGCATCGGTGCCCCGGCCCGGGGCGGTAACGGCCCATATGCGCACCCACCGGACCCGCGCAGCGGCCGATCGCGGCACACCCGGCCGGTTCTCCCCGGCCGTGGCTGGACACGGGGCGAGGATGGCCCGGTCCGAGCACGCGACCCACTGAGAAGGAGCACACGATGTCCGCCTTCACCATGACCGACGGAACCGACACCGACCTGCAGGATTGGATGGACGGGCACCACCGCGTCGAGTACCCCTCCGCCAAGACCGGCGACGAGGAGATCCACGTCTACGCCCAGGCCGCGAACGGCAACCCGGTCTACGGCGAGGACGTGTGGATCTCGTCGGGAGGCTACGACATCCAGGTGCCGCGGAAGTGGGGCACCCTGCAGGTGCACGTGAACTTCGATTTCGACGAGAGCGTCATGTCCGCCGAGCTGGGCTGTGCGCTGCCCTTCCACCCCACCCTGCGCCTGGTCAAGACAACGAGCAGTCTCCCCGAGGGGGTCACCGTCCAGTTCGCAGTGTCCTTCGTCAGCGGCAAGATCACCCTCTACCCCAAAGACGGCTGGCTGCGGATGAGCATCGACGGCGCGGCCATGGGGGAGAAGATGATGTTCGACATCAAGCTGATTTCCATCCACTAGTGACGTCCGGCGCCCCAGGAGGCGGGTGACCAGTGGTTGCCCGGTGACACTGGGGTCACGACCCGGTCGCCACCGCCCCCGCGCGTCGCGCGGGGGCTCCGCTGTGCCCGGTTTCGTCAACCGGGGTTGTCTGAGTGCGGGCAGGGGCGACTTGTCACTATGGCCGGACCGCCCTCGGGTGCCGCCGACACACCGCTCCGCACCCTTTCCGGAGTGCTCGGTCGGTCCTCGTCGCGCACCGCCTGCCACACCCTCGTGTTGGTCGGCCGACGACGAACACGGCGGAGTGCGGCCATCCGCCCGGCGGGTCAGTCCGACTCGTCCCCGCCGGAGAGCAGGACCTCCAGGTCCGGCCCCAGGTCCTGCGGCGACATGCCCAGCAGGTAGCCGTTGAGGTGGCGGCGGAACGCCTCCGCCGAGTGCGAGGGCTCCACGTCCCGGCGCCGCGCCAGCGCCACCGTCCGCAGCAGGCGGGGGCGGGCCAGCGGCGTTCCGCGCAGGCTCTGCCGGTTGCGCAGCACCATGCTCGGCACCACCGCCAGCCCCATGCCCGCTTCCACGAACCGCAGCACGGCGTCCATCTCCCCGCCCTCCACGGCCAGCTCGGGCTCGAACCCGGACGCCCGGCACGCGCGCAGCGTCGCCTCGCGCACGTCGTAGCCGCGCCGGAACATCACCAGGGGGCGCCCGCGCAGCTCGGTGATGCGGATCGAGGCCCGCCCGTTGGGGGAGGGGCCCGACATCGGGCTCGCCACCACCAGGTTCTCCCGCAGGATCGGCGTGGTGGAGAAGTCGGGGTCGCTGCTGTGCAGCGGCAGGATGATCAGCGCCAGGTCCAGCTCGCCCCGCCCCAGGTCGCGGATGAGGTCGCGCGAGCCGCTCTCCTCCACCTGGAGCTCGATCCCGGGGAATCGCGTGTGGAAGTCGGCGAGCACGTCGGCCAGCAGCCCCGCGCACAGCGACGGGGTCGCGCCGAGCCGCACGCGGCCCCGGCGCACCCCGGCCAGCTCCGCGACCTCGCGCCGGGCCGTCTCCAGGTCGGCGAGCATGCGCTGGGCCAGCGGAAGCAGCGCCTCACCGGCCGGTGTGAGTGTGATGTTTCCCCGGGCACGACTGAATAACGGCGCACCCAGCTCCTGCTCAAGGCCGCGGATCTGTTTGCTCAAACTGGGCTGCGCGACGCGCGAAAGCTCTGCTGCGCGGGTGAAATGGCGTGTGCGGGCCACCGCGACGAAGTAGGCGAGCTGCTGGAACTGCATGTTCCATAGCCTACGTCTATCGACTCAAGCATCCTGATGACTTGGACGTCAGACTTAACCAGAACTTACAGTGACAGGCTGTGGCGAACAGTACCTTGACCAAGAAGCGGTCTACGGCCTACGGGTCCACGGTGGCGCTCAAAGCAGCGATGGCGGTCACCGGGGCGATCCTCGTGCTGTATTTGATCGCGCACATGTACGGCAACCTCAAGATCTTCTCGGGCCAGGAGGCTTTTGACGGCTACGCCCACAGCCTCCGGGAGCTGGGCTACCCGCTGCTGCCCGAGAGCGGATTCCTGTGGATCTTCCGCATCGTCCTGCTGGCGAGCGTCCTGATCCACATCTACGCGGCGGTGTCGCTGTGGGCCCGCGCCCGCAAGGCGCGTCCCGCCGCCCAGCGCTACCAGGTGAAGAAGAGGGTGGCCCGCAGCTACGCCTCCTACACCATGCGCTACGGCGGCGTCCTGGTCGCGCTGTTCGTGGTCTTCCACATCCTGCACCTGACCACGAACACCATCGCTCCCGGCGGTGCGTCCGACAGCCCCTACGAGCGGCTCGTGAACGGGTTCCAGCCCGAGTTCTGGTACGTGACCCTGTTCTACGTCCTGTCCGTGATCGCTGTGGGCCTGCACCTGCGGCACGGCATCTGGAGCGCCCTGGCCACCCTCGGCGTCAACCAGGCCAGCCGTCAGGGCATGCTCAACGCGGTCGCCGTGGGTCTGTCGCTGATCGTGACCGTCGGCTTCCTGCTCCCGCCTCTGGCGGTCACCTTTGGACTGGTGAGTTAATTGTCTGAGAACGACTTCTACCGCGTGGGCGACCCGATCCGGGACGAGAAGGCCCCGGAGGGCCCGATCAACGAGCGCTGGGACAAGCGGCGCTTCTCGGCCAAGCTGGTCAACCCCGCGAACCGGCGCAAGCTCTCGGTGATCATGGTGGGCACCGGCCTGGCCGGCGCCTCCGCGGCCGCGACCCTGGGCGAGGCGGGCTACAACGTCACCTCGTTCTGCTACCAGGACAGCCCGCGCCGCGCGCACTCCATCGCGGCCCAGGGCGGCATCAACGCCGCCAAGAACTACCGCAACGACGGCGACAGCATCTACCGGCTGTTCTACGACACCGTCAAGGGCGGTGACTTCCGCTCCCGCGAGTCGAACGTCTACCGCCTGGCCCAGACCAGTGTCGAGATCATCGACCAGTGCGTCGCCCAGGGCGTGCCCTTCGCCCGCGAGTACGGCGGCCTGCTCGACAACCGCTCCTTCGGCGGCGTGCAGGTCTCGCGCACCTTCTACGCGCGCGGCCAGACGGGCCAGCAGCTGCTCATCGGCGCCTACCAGGCGCTGGAGCGCCAGGTCGCGGCGGGCAGCGTCAAGATGAACACCCGCCACGAGATGCTGGAAGTCATCGTCGTGGACGGCCGGGCGCGCGGCGTCATCGTCCGCGACATGGTCACCGGTGAGATCGAGACGCACTTCGCCGACGCCGTGGTGCTGGCCACCGGCGGCTACGGCAACGTGTTCTTCCTGTCGACCAACGCGATGGGCTCGAACGTCACCGCGACCTGGCGCGCGCACCGCAAGGGCGCGCTCTTCGCCAACCCGTGCTACACGCAGATCCACCCGACCTGCATCCCGGTCAGCGGCGACTACCAGTCCAAGCTGACCCTGATGAGCGAGTCGCTGCGCAACGACGGCCGCATCTGGGTGCCCAAGGCGCACGGGGACACCCGCGACCCGCGCCAGATCCCCGAGGACGAGCGCGACTACTACCTGGAGCGCATCTACCCGGCCTTCGGCAACCTGGTGCCGCGCGACATCGCCTCCCGCGCCGCCAAGAACGTCTGCGACGAGGGCCGCGGCGTCGGCCCCGGCGGTCTGGGCGTCTACCTGGACTTCGCCGACGCCATCGGGCGCATGGGGCAGGACGCCGTCGAGGCCAAGTACGGCAACCTGTTCGACATGTACCAGCGCATCACCGGCGAGAACCCGTACGAGGTTCCGATGCGCATCTACCCGGCGGTGCACTACACCATGGGCGGCCTGTGGGTCGACTACGACCTCCAGAGCTCCATCCCGGGCCTGTTCGTGACCGGTGAGGCCAACTTCTCCGACCACGGCGCCAACCGCCTGGGCGCCAGCGCGCTGATGCAGGGGCTGGCGGACGGCTACTTCGTCCTGCCCAACACCATCAACGACTACCTGTCGGCGGGTCCCTTCGACGCCATCGACGAGTCGCACCCCGAGGCCGTGTCGGCCAAGGACCAGGTGGTCTCCCGCATCGACAAGCTGCTCTCCATCCAGGGCTCCCGCACCGTCGACTCCTTCCACAAGGAGCTCGGCCACATCATGTGGGAGTACTGCGGCATGGAGCGCAGCGAGGAGGGCCTGACCAAGGCCATCGAGCTCATCCGGGCGCTGCGCGCCGAGTTCTGGCGCGACGTCAAGGTGCTGGGCACCAACGAGGAGTTCAACCAGGCCCTGGAGAAGGCCAACCGCGTGGCCGACTTCCTGGAGCTGGGCGAGCTCATGTGCATCGACGCCCTGCACCGCCGCGAGTCCTGCGGCGGCCACTTCCGCGCCGAGAGCCAGACCGAGGACGGCGAGGCGCTGCGCCACGACGACGAGTTCGCCTACGTGGCTGCCTGGGCGTTCGGCGGCGATGACAGCAAGCCCGTACTCCACAAGGAGAACCTGGAGTACGAGTACGTCGAGATGAAGCAGCGGAGCTACAAGTGAACATCACCCTGCGCGTATGGCGTCAGAAGGGGCCGGACGACGAGGGTCGGCTGGCCACGTACAAGCTCACCGACGTCTCCCCGGACATGTCGTTCCTGGAGATGCTCGACGTCCTCAACGAGAAGCTCACGCTGGAGAACGAGGACCCGGTCGCCTTCGACCACGACTGCCGTGAGGGCATCTGCGGTGCCTGCGGTGTCGTGATCGACGGTGAGGCGCACGGCCCCGAGCGCACCACGACCTGCCAGCTGCACATGCGCAGCTTCAACGACGGCGACACCATCACGGTGGAGCCGTGGCGGGCCAAGGCGTTCCCGGTCGTCAGGGACCTGGTCGTGGACCGCGGCGCGTTCGACCGCATCATCCAGGCGGGCGGCTACATCAGCGCCCCGACGGGTACCGCGCCGGACGCCCACGCCAACCCGATCCCGAAGCCGGACGCGGACCGCGCGTTCGACGCCGCGACCTGCATCGGCTGCGGCGCGTGCGTGGCGGCCTGCCCGAACGCCTCCAGCATGCTGTTCACCGCCGCGAAGGTCACGCACCTGGGCATGCTCCCGCAGGGACAGCCCGAGCGGTCCTCGCGCGTGGTGAAGATGATCAACCAGCAGGACGAGGAGGACTTCGGCGGCTGCACCAACATCGGTGAGTGCGCCGCGGTCTGCCCGAAGGGCATCCCGCTGGACACGATCTCGCAGCTCAACCGCGACCTGCTGGGCTCGCTCAGCAAGGGCGTCGGCTAGCCTCCGACCCCTGTCGCACCGCACGGGCCGCGCTCCTTCCGGGGGCGCGGCCCGTCGCCTTTCCCGGAGGTCACTCGGCCAGGTGCCGGAGCGGTCCGGCGCCCTGTTCCGCCGTCTCCCCGGTGCGCTCCGGGGCCTCGCGCGTCTGGCGGCCCGCGACGAAGTCCTCGACGGCGGTGACGACCGCGGCCTCGACGCTGACGCCGTCCTCCTCCGCGGCCTCCCTGATCAGGGCGTGGAGGCCGTCGTGCATGTGCAGATGCATGTCCATGGCACGAAGGTAGCGACTGCCGGAGGCTGGCGGGCGGGAAACGCGGTGATCGACGTGTCGGAGCGGGGGTGCGGCCCGTCGCCGGCTCCGGAGGTCACTCCATGGGAGGCATGAGTTTTCTGAGCTGGTCGGCGATCTCGGAGACGTCCACCGGATCGCCGGTGGTGACGGCGATGACCAGGTCGTAGGCGGCGCTCTGGTCAGGTCTGCCCACCTTCTGGCCGTTGAGTCGGAGGAACAGCTTGGCGCTGACCCAGGCCAGCCTCTTGTTCCCGTCCGACAGGGGATGGCCGATGAGGATCGACTGCATGAGGGCGGCGGCCTTCTGCCACACGTCCGGATAGGCGTCGTCACCGAAGGCGGTGGTCTGCGGGCGCAGCAGCGCCGCGTGGAGCTGGCCGATGTCCCTCACCGTCACATAGGAGGGAAGGGTCGCCTCGATGATCACGCGGACATCGGCCTTGGTGAGGTAACGCGTCACTCGGCGAGCCTCGCCAGCAGCTCAGCGTCCTCTTCGGCGATCTCCAGAGCGTACTGGCGAACCCTCTCGGTCTGACGGTTCGCGAGGAACTCCTTCAGCGCGATGACGACCTCGGTGTTGACGCTGTTGCCGTCCTCTTCGGCGACCTCCCTGATCTCCGCGTGTACGTCCTCGGGCAGGCGTAGATGCATGTTCATGCCGTGATGGTACCTGGAAGTGGTATCACTTGCTGGTGTAGAAGGACGGGCGGAGGAGGAGAGCCCTCCCGGGTGGCCTCAGCCCTCGTGCTCGCGCCAGTGCCGGGGCAGGTCCCCGTACCCGACGCCGATCCCGACGGACGCCCCGTCCAGGCTCTCGACGTCCTCCCAGGCCACGTAGCGCTCGTGGCGGCGCATCCAGCTCAGGACCCGGTGCCACGGGGAGGGAGGTTCCAGCGAGCCCCCGTAGCCGAGGCGGCCAGCGAACGCGCCCCGGCCCAGCACCAGGCCCAGGACGGTGTAGGCCTCCCCGTCGCGGCGCACGACCACGTCCTGGACGGTCCCGACCGTGTGCCCGGAGCTGTCCGTGACCCGGCGGCCGAGCAGTTCGCTGAACAGGAACGCGCTCATCGCCCCGCTCCTGGGATCCGCCCGATGACGTTGCGGCTCAGCCACCTCTCCGCCGCGTGGCTCCCCTCGGGGGCGGGCGTGGACAGACGGGTCGTGGGGGAGAAGTCCTCGACGTCGCCCACCGGGATCCGCACGGGTTCGTGTTCGGAGGGCCGCAGCCTCCTCAGCGCCGTGCGCCACAACCTTCCCAGGCGTCCCGAGAGTCTGGGACCCAGCGCGGCGGAGTCGGTGAGCAGCGCCGTCATGGTCGGCGAGGCTCCCTCCTCCCAGGAGAACTCGACGTCGTCGGTCTTGCCCACCGGCTGCCCGTCGCGGTCGACGATCTGGCGGTCCAGCACGGCGAAGCCGACCCGGAACACGGATTCGCGTTCCTGGTTCTGCGACATCTCATTGCCCCGCTTTCGTGTAGAGCATCAGGGGGATGGCGACGACCGACCCCACGAGCAGCAGGACCAGGTAGATCGATCCCACGATGTTGGTGAACCGCGAGTTCACCCGGTCGCCCAGGTAGCGGCGGTCGTTGGCGACCACGAAGATCGGCAGGTAGGTGAGCGGCAGCGCCACCGCCGACAGCACGATGCTGTACTCGACCACCTTGATCGGGTCGATCCCGGTGAGGACGAAGAGGGCGCCCGCCACCAGGCCCAGCAGGATGACGGAGTGGAAGAGCGCCGCCCGCACGGGCGGCCGGGTCTTGCCCCACGGCCAGCCGAAGTACTGGGCCACGCTGTAGCCCGACGCCAGGGCCGACTCCAGGGCGGCGCCGAAGGTGGCCGCGAAGAAGCCCACGATGACCACGACCAGTCCGAGTTTGCCCAGTGCCGCGACCACCGGGAGCGCGACCTGGCCCAGGTCCTCCACGTGGACGTCGGCGGGCATGAGCCAGGCCGCCGCGCAGCCCATGATGGCCAGGGCGAGCAGGCCGCCCACCGGGAAGCCGAAGAAGATGTTGATCCGGGCCGTGGCCAGGTCGCGGGGGGTCCACCTCTCCTCCACCCCGCTGGAGGAGAAGAACAGGACCGAGTAGGGGGTCATCGTCGCGCCGAACAGCGCGATCGCGTAGTAGGACCACACCGACCACTCCTCGTTCGGGGGAGGGGAGAGGCTCGTGGCGCTGGCCATGAGACCGCCCCAGTCGGGGCCCAGCCGCCACAGGGCGACGGCGAACACGACCAGGGCCAGGCCGAGCAGCCCGTAGGTCTTCTCCATCCAACCGAACGGCATCCGCCACACGACCACCCAGACCAGGACCATGGCCACCGGGACCCACAGCAGGTAGTGGACGCTGCTGGCCAGTTCGAGGGCGAGCGCGATACCGCCGATCTGCGCCGACATGGTCAGCAGGGTGATGACGTAGGACGCCAGCAGGTTGGCCAGGCCCGCGCGGGCGCCGAGCCGCTCGCGGACCAGGTCGAAGACGGCCCGGCCGCTGACGGCCGTGACGCGCGCCGCCATCTCGGTGAAGAGCATGATCCCGATGACGCCGAGGGGGATCACCCAGGCCAGGGACATCCCGAAGCGGGAGCCGACCACGGAGGCGGAGACCAGGTCGCCGATGTCCAGGAACCCGCCGACGGCGGTGAGCATGCCCAGGGTGAAGGACAGGAGGACCCTCACCGGAGCTCCTCCTGGAGTTCCACCAGCGCGGCGGCGGTCTCATGGAGCGCCTCGGCGGCCCCGGCCACTCCGTCGGGGTCCTCCCGCCTCAGCGCGATGCGCAGGGCGGACAGGTCGTGGACGGCGGCGTCGGACAGGTCCGTCAACTCGTCCCGCAGGCCGTCGCAGCTCGGAGAGGGCGGTTGGAGGGCGCCGAAGGTGTCGGTGAGGGACCGGGCGGACTCCTCCACGTCCTGTGCGCTGACCTCCAGGTAGGGCTGGAACGCCCGGTCGTCCTCGGCCAGTTCCGCGACCAGCGTCCCCGTGCGGACGGCCGACAGCAGGTCCCCGGTGGTCTGCCGGGCGTCGTCGAGGTAGGCGTCCGTGGTCAGCGCCGGGGAGGTGCAGGCCGTGCCCGTCAGCGCCAGGGCCGCGGCCAGAGCGGTGAGCGCGCACCGCGTGAGGAGGCCCCGAGCCCCGCGGGGGCGCCCCCGCGGTGGCGGATCGCTGCGGGTCATGGCTCAGGACCCTAACCGCGCGGGATCCGGTGACCGCGCCCATCCGCGGCGTGTCACCGGGGCGGCCGCGCCATGCCACGGGCGAGGTCACGGCATGTCGTCCGTGCGGTCGTGCTGCGCCACGGGGGGCGCGGCGGCCGTCCTCGGACCCGCGGCCCTCAGGTCCGGTAGCGCCGGGCGACCGTGTGGAAGGCCTCCTTGGGCTCCCAGGACGACGGATCGCCCTCGGCCGTCCGCACCACGCCGAACCCGGCCGCGTCCAGGTCGTACACGGGGTTCTCGCTGTGCGGGAAGTCCGGCATGGCGAACGTGAACACGAACGCGCCGTGCACGCCCCGCTCCCGGTACAGCCCCAGCAGCGCGTCGAGGTATCCGGCCTGCACGGCCTCGTTGCGCGCGGTGCCCCGGCGCAGGCGCGGCGGATCGGCGAACCAGTTCACCGCGAGGAAGGACCCCGCTCCCCGCAGGTCGGCCCCGTCGTGCGCGCCGCAGCCGAACTCGGTGATCACCAGGGGCTTGGCGGAACCGCTTCGGAGGGCGTCCAGACGCCGTTCGTAGGCGTCGGCGTCGGTCCCGAACCGGTACAGGTTCACCCCGGCCAGGTCGAAGCCCGACCAGTCCACCTCCTCCCAGCCCCCGGCCCCGTAGGTCACCGGCCCCCCGAAGTTCTCGCGGGCCACGTCCAGGGCCGCGGCGAGCAGCGCGGCGAGCCTGCGCTGCATCCTCTGCTCGAAGGGGCGGCGCAGCCACGGGCGGATGACGAACTGCAGGCGGGCGAACTCGCCCGCCCCGGGGAGCAGGCCGGGGGAGGTCAGCGAGAACTCGGTGCCGACCATGAGGGTCACCCGGCCCGGGTGGTCCAGGCGCAGCTCCTGCGCCATGCGGGCGGTGGCGGCCAGGTGCTCCAGCCGCTCGGCGACCGGCGGGTTCTCCGGCTGCGGGCGCACCCACACGTCCAGCCCCGCCTCCAGGGCGGCGCGCGCGGCGGCCCGCTGGCGTTCGGTGTCGGCGCCGATCAGCATCACCGCGGTGCAGTGCAGGTCCTCGCGGATGACGCGCATGTCGCGCGCCGCCGCCTCCTCGGGTACGCCGTCGGTGTGGTGGGAGATTCCTCGGATGTCCACGCGCCCATCCTGTCAGGAGGCCCGGTGGATCAGAAGACCCGATCCGTCCCCGACCGGGTTCAGGAGGCGGCGGGGCGCAGCATGCAGTAGGCGGAGGGGGCCGCCGTGGGGTGGACCGCCCGCACCATCCGGAAGTCGTAGTCCTCGTAGTAGCCGATGTCCGCCGGGTCCGCCGTCTCCAGGTAGACCGGCACGCCGTCCGCGTCGGCCCGGGCCAGGCCCGCGCGCAGCAGCCGCGCCCCCGCGTCGCTCCCGTCCGCCGCGGGGTCGGCGCCCAGCACGCACAGGTACCAGTGCGGGTCCTCCGGCACGGACGCCCTGAGCTCGCCGTTGTACCAGGCCAGCTCCGGCAGCCGGGACAACCCCACCAGCCGGATCCAGTGCGGCAGCGACCGCAGCGGGACCGCGGCGCCCTCCCGCCTGATGCCGGGCGGCGTCCACAGGGCCGCGCCCCGCACCACCGGTTCGCGCGCGGGGCCCTCCAGGGACTCCGCCACGACGGCGTGGCCGCCGGGGACGTGGCCGAACCCGGCCAGCAGCGCGCACGCGCGGAAGTTCTGCGCCATGCGCAGGCCGTCGTCCGGGAAGAGCCACCGGAAGAGCGGGTCGTGGTAGAGGGCGCGGCTCAGCACCCGTGCCACGGCGGGCACGTCGTTCATGGTCGCGGTGCGGACCGCCTGTACCGCTGTGGGGGTCACGGGCGCTGCCTCTTCCCTGGGGCCGGGGTTCCCTTGTGCCGGGGCTCCGATCACCGCTCATGGTAGGGCTCGCGACCGTCGCGGGTGGGGTGTTTCCTCAGGAAGGGGCAGCGGGCCCGCCGGGCCTCAGGAGGGGTCGCGCAGCAGGAAGTAGTTGGTCCCCGCCTCCGGGCTCTCCGCCTCCCGCACCAGCCGGAACCCGAACCGCTCGTAGAAGCCGACGGTCTTGGGGTTGAGCGTCTGGGTGAACACCGGAAGCCCCTCGGAGTCGGCGCGGTCCAGGCCCGAGGTGAGCAGTCCGCCGCCGACGCCGGTGCCGGAGGCGGCCGGGTCCACGCCCAGCGCCGCCAGGTACAGGTGGGGCTCCTGGGGCGCGGCCAGCTTCCACTCGGCGAACACGCGCACGAACGCGGCCAGGCGGGTGCGGCCGATCAGGGGACCCCAGTGCGGCCAGGTGCGCAGTGACACCAGTTGGCCCTCGGGGTTGGCGGTGGGGGGCGCCCACAGCGCCGCGCCGCGCACCACCGGCGCCTCCTCGCTCTCGTCCCTGGTCTCGGCGACCCTGGTCTCACCCGAGGGAACGTAGCCGAAACCCGCGGTCAGGGCGAAGAAGCGGCGAGTCCTGGCCATCCGCAGCTCGTCGTCGGGGAACAGCCACCGGAAGAGCGGGTCCTCCTGCGCTGACCTGGCCAGAACGCGCGCGACACCGGCGACGTCGTCGATCGTGGCGGCACGGGAGGCTGCTGTGACGGTTGGACTCATCCCGGAATCTCTCTGCTAGGGGCCTTTCGACCATGGTAGATCACGGAACCATCACGACAGTGCCGTGGTGGGGGCCGGGGCGTCCGCGGAGAACGCGGCCGGGACCGGCTGGTCGAACACGTGGGCCCGCACCCAGGCGTGCATCGCGATCGCGGCCGCGGCCCCGGCGTTGATCGACCGGGTCGAGCCGAACTGGGAGATCGACAGCACCGCCCGGCACACCCGCCGCACCTCCTCCGAGAGCCCCGGACCCTCCTGCCCGAACACCAGCACCGCGTTCCTGGGCAGCGGGTAGGTCTCCAGCGGCACAGAGCCCGGCAGGTTGTCCACGCCGAGCAGTGCCAGACCGCGCTCCTCGGCCCACGCCACCAGCGCCTCCGTGTCGGGGTGGTGGTGGACGTGCTGGTAGCGGTCGGTCACCATCGCGCCGCGCTTGTTCCAGCGGCGGCGGCCCACGATGTGCACGGCCGCGCATCCGAACGCGTTGGCGGTGCGCACGACCGAGCCGATGTTGAAGTCGTGCGTCCAGTTCTCCACGGCGACGTGGAAGGGGTGGCGCACGGTGTCGAGGTCGGCCACGATCGCCTCGCGCCGCCAGTACCGGTAGCGGTCCACGACGTTGCGGCGGTCGCCACCGGCCAGCAGTTCGGGGTCGTAGTGGTCGCCCTCGGGCCAGGGGCCCTCCCACGGGCCCACGCCCACCTCGCGCGCCTCGTCCTCGTCGGCGCCGTCCGCGGACGCGCGGGAGGCGGGACCGCGGACGGCGCCGGAGGGAGGGGACTGGGGTGCGGGGTGCTCGTTCATCCGTTCCAGCTTACGAACGCTCCGCGGTGGGGCCTCCTACAGGTGGATGTCCCCGTGGAAGTCGCGGCCCTGGAACACGCGCGCCTTGCCGCTGACGTCCCCCTGGATGCTGTTGTGCACGGCCCCGTCGCCCTCCTGGACGACCTCGCGGCGCAGTTCCTGCATCAGGCCGCGGATGCCGGGGTCCGCGCCCTCGGCCCGCTCCAGGTGCTCGGCGACGGCGGCCAGCGCCTCGGGGTCCTCCGGCTCCAGGAGGGCGTCGTCCAGGGCCTGCTGGGATTCGGGGTCGGAGCGGAAGCGAGCGAAGACCGCCTTGCGCAGGGACTTGAAGGCGGCGACGGTGCCGCCGGTCGCCGCCTCGGTGATCTTGCCGACCGCGCCGGTGACGACGGCGGCGGCGATGGCGAGGGTGACGGGATCGGCCACGGGGGGCTCCTTCGTGAGGGAGGTTGCGTTGTGTACCCAGTCTTCCCCCTCAGGCGCGGCGCTGTCGCCTTCTCGCGACGAGAAGCGCGACCCCGCGCCAGCCGAGCATGGTCGCGGCGAGGAACAGCGAGGTGACGATGACGAAGCTGAGCGGGGCACCCTCTCCCAGGAACACGCGCAGCGCCATCCCCGCGGCCACGGTCACGGCCCACACGAACACGCCCGTCGGCCAGATCCGGCCGGGGGCGGTCCAGGCGCGGGTGACCGCCCAGCCCAGGACCGTCCCGGCGGCGAACGGCCACGCGGTCCAGGCGATCTCGGCCAGGGCCGTGCCGGTCCCGTGGTCGGTCCTGCCGATCACGACGAAGGCCAGCACGCAGACCAGGTCGGCCAGCAGCGCGGCGAGGGCGCGGGGCGCGGTGGAGGAACGCATACGGCCAGGCTATGCCCGGGTCACGGGAGCGGTCGGGCGGGGCGGTGCGGTGCGTCGCGACGTGTCGCGGCGGTGGGCCGCGGGCGCGGGGCGCGGTGGTTCGGGGGAAACCGGTGGGGCGGGCGGAGAGGGGGAGAACCCCTACCGTCGCGGGAGTGTCCTAGGTTGGTGGTCGCCGATCGCTCCGACCGCCGGTGGCGAACGTGCCCCCGCAGCCCCACCCGAACCCCGGATCCAGAAGGTCGTCCACGCCACATGAGCGCCGCCCCCTCGCCCATGCACCCCGGCTCCGCGCCGCCTCCCCTGCCGACCGGTGTGCGACCCCTCACCCCCGACGAGCCCCGGCGTGTCGGTCCCTTCCGGGTGGTGGGCCGGATCGGTTCGGGCGGCATGGGCGTGGTCTACGCGGCGCTGGACGACGCCGACCGGCGGGTGGCGGTCAAGTGCGTGCACCGGGTCTACGCGGGCGACGGGGAGTTCCGGGAGCGCTTCGCCCGTGAGGTCGCCCTGGTGCGCCGGGTGCGCGCGGCCTGCGTGCCCGGGTTCGTGGGCGCCGACACCCGTGCCGAGGTTCCCTGGCTGGCCACCGAGTACGTCCCCGGACTGACCCTGGACGCCCGTGTGCGGGCCCGGGGGCCGCTCGCCGGCGCGGCACTCACCGCGTTCGCGCTGGGCGTGGCCGAGGCCCTGACCGCGATCCACGGGACGGGTGTGGTGCACCGCGACCTCAAGCCCGGCAACGTGATCCTGTCCCCGGACGGCCCGAGGGTGCTGGACTTCGGTATCGCGCGGACGGTCGACGGCACCGCGCTCACCCGGACCGGCGGGCTGGTCGGCACGCCGGGCTGGACCTCCCCGGAGCAGTACGCGGGACGTGGGGCCACCGACCGCTCCGACATGTTCGCCTGGGGCGGGCTGGTGGCCTTCGCCGCCACCGGACGCAACCCGTTCGGCGCGGGCGGCACCGACACCATGGTGCCGCGCGTGCTGTCGGAGCCGCCGGACCTGGAGGGCCTTCCCGGGGCCCTGCGCGCGCTGGTGGAGCGGGCCCTGGACAAGGACCCGGCGCGGCGGCCGGACGCGGACGCGGCGCTGCGGGAGACGGCCGCGCTGCTGCGCGCCGCCTCCGGTGAGGACACCGGCGCGGACCTCCCCCGGCTCGTGGCACGGGCCTGGACCGGCGCCGCCGACCCCGACGACGGCCGGACCGACCTCTGGCGCTTCCACGCCCCGCCCCGGCGCTCCTGGGCACGTCGCAACCAGCGGCCCCTGGCGGTCGGCGCGGCCGGACTCGCGCTCGCCGTACTGGCCGGGACGGGTCTGGTCTCCCTCTCCGGCGGCGGGGAGGGAGGGTCCGGGGCGACGGGCGACGGTACCTCCGACGGGGGGACCTCCACCGCGGACGCCGCCGACGGCAGCGGTGCGGGACAGGGGAGCGCGGGGGTGGCGGGGGAGGACGTTCCCGCCGAGTACCGGGACCTGTACGCCACCGGGACCGTGGCCGTGGAGCCCGTCCCCGGCGACAGCGCCCGACTGGTCCGCACGCTCGAACCCGCGGAAGGGGACGGCGAAGCGCTGGACCAACTGCGGCTGACCCTCACCCGCGGGGAGCGCTTCACGAACTCGGTCACCGTCACGGCCACCGCCGAGTACCTCCCCGACTTCGGCGGGCTGAGCGTCCACAGCGACGACTTCGCCTGGGTGGGCCAGATCACCCCCGGGCAGGACCACCTCGACTTCTCCCGGCCCGGCAGCCGGGGCCTGCTCGCCGAACTCGACCCGGCGAACCCCGTCGCCGAGTTCACCGTGACGATCGTCGGCGCCGTCACCGGCGGCGTCTTCTACTACCTGCCCGCGGAGGCCCTGGACGAGGAGCAGCGGATCGCCCCCGGCTACCCCGGCGGCTTCTGCCACGTGGCACCGGATCTGGGCGACGAGCAGACCTACCCCGGCTTCACCGACTCGCCGGGACTCGCCCCGCACGACGCCACCCTGGTCGGCGGCGTCCCCGTCAACAGCTGCGTGTACCAGGAGTCCGACCCGTTCTCCTGAGCCGCGCCCACCGCCTTCGACCCCGAACCCCCAGGAAGGGCACACGTTGACCTCCCCGACCTCGACCTTCCCGACCTCACGGACCACTCCCCCCTTCGACCGGAAGCGGCTTCCCCCCGGCGTGGAACCGCCCACCGCGGCCGACCCCGAGCGCATCGGCGGCTACAGCGTGGTCGGCCGCGTCGGTGCGGGCGGTATGGGGGCCGTCTACGCGGGTTTGGCCTCGGACGGCGGCTGCGCCGCGGTCAAGGTCGTCCACGCCCACTTCGCCGCCGACGCCGACTTCCGGGCCCGGTTCGCCCGCGAGGTGGAGATGGTCAGGCGGGTGCGCGCCGCCTGCGCGCCCGCGTTCCTGGACGCCGACGCGCGGGCGGACACGCCGTGGCTGGCCACCGAGTACGTGCCCGGCCTGACCCTGCGCCAGCACGTACGGCGGCACGGACCGCTCTCCGGGGGCGTCCTGCTCGCCCTGGCGGTCGGTCTGGCCGAGGCGCTCACCGCGATCCACGCGGCGGGCGTGGTGCACCGCGACCTCAAGCCCGGCAACGTCATCCTGTCCCCGACCGGCCCGAAGGTGCTCGACTTCGGGATCGCCCGCGCCGTGGAGGGCACCGCGCTCACCCGCACCGGCGGCCTGTTCGGCACCCCGGGGTGGGTGGCCCCGGAGCAGTACGAGGGGCAGGCCGCCAGCGACCGGTCCGACATGTTCGCCTGGGCGGGGCTGGTCGCCTTCGCCGCCACCGGCCGCGACCCCTTCGGCAGGGAGTCCGCCGAGGTGGTGTCCCACCGGGTCCGCAACGGCGAGCCGGACCTGGACGGGGTGCCGCCCGAGCTCCTGGACCCGGTGCGGCGGGCGTTCGACAAGGACCCCGGACGCAGGCCCTCGGCGGTCGGGGTGGTCACCGCGCTCACCTCCGGCTGGAACGCCACCCGGATCCAGCCGTTCCATGGCGACCCGGTGACCGAGGTCGTCCCCGGCCTGCTCGCCACCGAGTGGCGGGGAGTGGAGGCTCCCGCGCCGCGCCGGGTGCGCCGGTCCGGCCGGGCGCCGCTGCTCGCGGCCACCGCGGCCGTCCTGGTCGCCGCGCTGGTCGGCACCTGGCTGGTCGTGCGCCCCGAGGACGGTCAGGAGGTCGCCGAAGGGGGAGCCGCCGACGGGGGAACCGTCACCGGGGACGACGCGGGTACCGGGGACGACGCGGGTACCGGCGACGGTACGGCGGACGACGGGGAGCCCGCCGTGCGGACCGACCCCGAGGACACGGAGGCGGTGGTGGGCGAGGCCGTGGAGCTGGCCCTCGGCGCGTCGAGCTTCACGGCCTACTCCGCGGCGAGGGAGGCCGAGATGTCCACGGGGAGCACGACCAGCTACTCCTACACCGAGGACCCTGAACCCAGGTACTTCCAGAGCCTCTACGCGGGACCGGCCACCTTCGTCACCCTGGAGGTCGGCGAGGGGCCGGACGACGTCCTGGCCCGCACGGACTCCAACCTGGTCGGGGTGGTCGAGGGTGACTACTACCGTCCCGCGCCGGAGGAGCTGGAGGAGGAGCCCCGGGCGGGCTGGACGTCCACCGTGGAGTCCCTCCGGGCCGTCCTCGGCGAGGGGAGCCAGGTCAGCTACCAGGGGGAGTCGGCGCCACCCGTCACCGACTACCCCGAGGACATGACCGAGGGCATCGACCTGAGCGGACGCACGGGACACCACTACACCGGAACCTACGTCGGGGAGGCGACCCTCGCTCCGGGACAGGAGGTGGAGCTCACCTTCGACCTGTGGATCGGCGGGGACGGCTACCCGCAGCACTTCCAGACCTACGAGTCCTCGGAGGAGGAGGGTGTCAACGGCACCTTCATGACCGGGTACTCCACGACCGTCGGCTTCCTCCAGTTCAACGGACCCGTGGAGATCGAGGTCCCCGACGAGTCGGAGATCGCCGCCAGCAGGGAGGAGGCGGCCCCGCAGACCGGGACCAACTGACCGCCGCCCGGTGCCGCGCGCCGTCCCGCGCGCGGCACCGGGCGGGGCGGGAGCCTACCCCTGGCCCCGGAGGTTCTCCTTGAGGAACTCCACCTGGAGCAGCATGAGGTTCTCCGCGACCGTCGGGTCCGAGGGCGAGTGCGTCACCCCCGACAGCGGCAGCACCGTGTGCGGGCGCCCCGCCGCCATCAGCGCCGACGACATCCGCTGCGTGTGCGCGAAGGCCACGTTGTCGTCCGCCAGGCCGTGGATCATCATCAGCGGACGCTCCAGCTTGGCCGCCTCCGCCAGCAGCGAGCTGCGCCCGTAGGCCTCCGGCTCGCTCCCGGGGGTGCCCAGGTAGCGCTCGGTGTAGTGGGTGTCGTACAACTCCCAGTCGATGACCGGCGCGCCCGCCACCGCCGCGTGGAACACGTCCGGGCGGCGCAGCACCGCCAGCGCCGCCAGGTACCCGCCGAACGACCAGCCGTGGATGCCCACCCGCGACACGTCCAGGCAGTCGAACCGCTCCGCCGCGTCCTCCAGTGCCGCCACCTGGTCCTCCAGGACCGGCGCGGCCAGGTCGAGGTGGACGCTCTGCTCCCACTCCACCCCGAGGCCCGGCGTGCCCCGCCCGTCCGCGATGAGCACCGCGAACCCCTGTTCGGCGTACCACTGGGCGGTCAGGTACGCCCCGCGCGCGTTGAGCACCCGCTGGGCGTGCGGGCCGCCGTAGGGCGCCATCAGCACCGGCAGCGGGCGCAGCTCCTCCCGGTACCAGGACGGCAGCACCAGGGCGCTCGGGATCCGGCGCTCACCGGCGCGCCAGAACTCCACGCGCGGTTCCGGCAGGTCCGGGGCCTCGGCCAGGCTCTCGATCTCGGAGCAGGACCGGCGCGTCTCGGTGCTGGCGCCGCGCAGCACCACCGTGTGCGCGCCCGGGAAGTCCATCGACCGGTGCTGCACCACCAGCGTGTCGCCGCGCAGCCGTCCCGAGCGCAGGCCGCTGTGCGCGCCCGAGTCGGCGGACCTGCTGCACCCGTGCCCGGGCACCTCCACCGGCGCGGCCAGGCCCGTGCCCAGTTCGACCAGCCACAGCGACACGTCGCCGGGGCTCCCCGCGGGCGATCCCGAGTACAGGACCCGGTCGCCGTCCACGTCCACCACACCGCGCACGTACACGTCCGCGGGGCTGACCGGGGCGTCGCCGACGTAGACCCGGCGCTCGCCCCCGGCCTCGCGGCCGATCCACACCAGGTCGCCCGCGCCGGTGTAGGCGGGCACGCCCGGCATCAGCTCGACCCACACGCCGTCGGTCTCGGTGCGCGACCCCACCACCAGACCGGTCGCGGGGTCGGCGCTGAACAGGGTCAGCGTGCGCTGGTCGCGGCTCTGCGCGGTGAACACCACGGTCGGCGTGCCGTCCGGCCCGGTCGTCCAGCCGACCGTCGCCAGGTAGGGCAGGGCCTCGCGGTCCCACTCCACCCAGGCCGGTTCGGGCCGCTCGCCCCCGCGAGGGCCGACCGGGAACACGGCCAGGCGCACGTCGGCGTTGGCGCCGCCCGCGGGCGGGTAGCGCAGGGCCGTCGGCTCCTGGCCGGGGCTGCCGGGATCGGAGACGTACCAGGTGTTCACCCCGGACTCGTCCACGCGCGCGACGGCGAGGGCGGAGCCGTCCGGCGCCCACCAAAAGCCCCGGTAGCGCCCCATCTCCTCGGCGGCCACCAACTCGGCCAGACCCCACGTGACGTCGGGGCCGTCCGGTTCGGCCACCGGGCGGTCGCCGTGGTCCGGTTCGGCGGCGGCGATGTCCAGGACGCGCACCGCGCCGCCGCTGACGTAGGCGATCCGGTCGCCCGCCGGGCTGATGCGCGGGTCCACGACGGGGGTGGCGGCGGGCAGCTCGCGCGGAACGGCGTCGTCGCCGACCAGGTCGACGTAGAACAGCCGCCCGGACAGGGTGAACACCGCGCGGGTGAACGCCTCGTCCACCGAGTACGACACGATCCCGCCGCCGCTCTCGCGCAGCCGCTCGCGGCGGGCCCGCTCCTCGGGCGGAAGGTTCTCGTCGTCGGCGCCCAGGGACCGGGGGTCGGCGACCACCGTGTCCGTTCCCGCCCCCTCCGTGTCGTGCACCCACAGACAGGTGGCCTTGTCCACCCCGTCGCGCCCCCGGAGGAAGGCGACGCGCCGTCCGTCCGGCGAGATCTGGAACGCGCGGGGGACACCGATCGAGAAGCGCTGCGTGCGGGCCTGTTGGCGAGGAAAGCTCATAGGCCGATTGTGTCCCATGCCGCGCCCGCCCGGGGTGCCGGTCGGCGGCCCGACGCCCCTCCGTGAAGTGTGCGATGTGGGAGGTGGCGCGCAGTTGCGACCGGTATCGTTCGCTACGTGACTGACAGGCGACTGATGATGGTGCACGCGCACCCCGACGACGAGAGCATCGTCACCGGAGCCACCCTGGCCAAGTACGCGGCCGAGGGGGCCGGTGTGACCCTGGTGACCTGCACGCTGGGGGAGGAGGGCGAGGTCATCCCCGAGGACCTCGCGCACCTGGCCTCCGACCGCGAGGGCACCCTCGGCGAGCACCGGATCGGCGAGCTGGACAAGGCCTGCCTGGCCCTCGGCGTCCGCGACCACCGCCTCCTGGGCGGCCCCGGCCGCTACCGGGACTCGGGGATGATGGGCGCGCCGACCAACGAGCACCCCCGGGCGTTCTGGGGCGCGGACGTGGAGGAGGCCGCCACGCTCCTGGCGCAGGTCATCCGCGAGGTCCGCCCGCACGTGCTGGTCAGCTACGACGAGCACGGCGGCTACGGCCACCCCGACCACATCCAGGCGCACAGGATCGCCCGGCGGGCCTTCCTCCGGGCAGGGGAACGGGCCATGCCCGGCACGCCCTGGCAGGTGCGCAAGCTCTACGCGATCGCCCAGCCGGTCTCGCGCATCGAGGAGTCCATCGCGCGGCTGAGCGAGGAGTCCGGCTCCTTCACCCCGCCCGCCCGGGTGTCCGACATCGCCCGGGGCACCCCCGAGACGGCGGTGACCACCCGTGTGGACGCCACCGACCACTGGGCGGCCAAGACGCTCGCGATGCGCGCCCACGCCACCCAGATCACGGTGGAGGGCGAGCGCTTCGCCCTGTCCAACGGCATCGCCCAGGAGATCGACGCCGTGGAGTACTTCACCCTGCTGGTGGGACCGACGCCGCGCACCCACCACGGCGAGTACGAGACCGACCTGTTCGCGGGGCTGTGACCGCGACCGGTGGTACCGAGCGTTTACCCTCGTCGCTGTGACCACCACACCTGAGACCGCCGCGCCCGCCGAGGGCGAGTCCTCCGCCGGGTTCCTGTCGCCGGTGCTGACCGGGACGACCTTCGTGGTCCTGCTGCTGCTCGGCGCCGCCGTGGGCATGCTCGGCACCACCGGCGCGGGCTGGCTGACCCTCTACTGGGGCGCGGGCGCGACGGTCCAGGCCGCGAGCGCGGCCGGGCTGCTGGCCTTCCTGGCGCTGCTGTACGGCGCGTGCCGCCTGTGCGCGTGGGGCAGCCGCCGCACCTCCGGGGCGGCGGCCTTCGCGGTCGGCTACCTGGCCGCGCTGATAGGGACGGTCGGCTACATGCCCGGCGGCGACATCGTGCTCACGAACCACATCATGCACAACGCGTACCTCTTCGGGGTGATGCTGGTGCTGGTGTTCGCCGTGATCCGCAGCTGGTCCTTCGTCCCGCCGCCCGGTTCCCCGAGGGCAGGGACGTCCGGGACCGACGCGCGGTCCGCGGGCGGGGGCTACCGGCGGACACGGCCCTCCGAGCGGGCGCGGCCCTGGCGAGAGGGCTAGGACCGCGGTCCCCCAACGACGAGGGCCCGTGAGGCGCGCGCCCCACGGGCCCTCGTCGGCCCCGGTTCCGGTCAGGCCCAGAACTGGAGGAGCAGCTCGCCGTAGAAGGCGACGCCGCTGAACACCGGGTTGGGCAGCACCAGGTCGAACAGGCTGTACACCGCGTTCACCAGCAGTTCGTTCAGGCCCGGGAACCACAGGATCGCGAACACGGCCACCGAGCCGAACAGCGCGTTGTCGCGGGCCACGGTGACCCAGTCGCCGCGCTGCCAGGCGGCCAGCACCTCGAAGCCGTCCAGGCCGGGAACCGGCAGCAGGTTGATCACGGCGGCCGTCAGGTTCGCGAAGCACAGGAAGGCCATCGCCGAGATCGCCCAGTTGGTGGTGTCGTTGCCCGGGGGCACCAGGACGGACACGGTGATCGCGAACGCGGCGGACACCAGGAGGCTGGCCAGCGGTCCGGAGAGCGCCACCAGGACGCGGCGGCCCCGGGACGGGACGCGGTCCCAGTCCACGTAGGTGGGCGGACCGGTCATGCCGAAGGCGCCCAGGCCCAGGTAGGCCGAGGGCAGGACCAGCCCGGCGAAGGCCTGCCGGTAGGCGAACGGGTTGAGCCGCAGGTAGGCGCTGCCGCGCAGGGACCGGTCACCGGCCAGGTAGGCGGCGAGCGCGTGCGCGAACTCGTGGACGGCCAGGGAGACGATCCAGCCGAGCAGGATGAACACCGGCGGGACCAGCGGGGTGACGCTGGCGCCCTCGGCGACCCACTCCAGCTCCGCGGCGGTCCACGACAGCCAGCCCGCGAACCCCATCAGGCCCAGCAGCAGCACGAACACCGGGCTGGGCAGGAAGTCCGCCCAGCTCTCGGGGCGCGGGGTGTCGGGGCCGCTCCCGGATGCGGCGTCCCCGGAGGCGTCCGGTTCGGCGTCCGCCCCGGAGGCGTCCGGCCGAGCGGACGAGGGGTCTGAGGCCTTCGTCCTCACGGCGTCCCGTGATCGGGAGCCGGTCCCGGAGTCCTCGACGTCGCCGGGGCCGTCGGTGTCCTCCTCCAGGTTCGGCCGGTTGAGGGCGTCCTCGGGCATCTGCTCCCACGGGTCGGCGACTGCCCCGCCGGCCTCGGGCACGTCGGTCGTCTCAGCCTTGCGCGGCGGCTCGGGCGCGGGCATGGTGCTCCTGCTGGTCTCGGGTGGTTCGCGCTCCAGGTTAGGCCCTGGTCGGCACCCGTTCGCAGCGGGTGGCCGATGAGGGGCGCAGCCGGAAGGCGCGGTCCCCCCGGATTCGGACTCCGGGCACCGAACGCGACTCCCGGCCGCGCCACGATCGCCCGTCGCACCACGCCTGCCGGTCACACCATGATCCGCGGTCGCGCCATGGCCCGGGGCGCCACCACGCCTCACGGACACACCATGGTCTCCCTGGATGCACCGGGGACCCCGGTCACACCACGGCCCGGGGCGCCACCGCCGACTGGTGCAGGCAGGCGATCGCGAACGCCCGCCCCGGGGCGGTCAGCTCCCGGCGCCCGGCGCCGTCGTCGTCGGTGAGCAGGCCCAGGGTCTCCAACAGCCAGCTCACCGCCATCACCAGTGCGCGCACCTGGTCCGAGGCGGCCTCCGCGGTGCGCCGGTGCGACGCGGCGTGCCTGCCCGAGGACGCCGGAGGCTCCACCGGCACCCACCCCGACTCGGTCAGCGCCCTCTCGGCCGCCTCCACGTCCGACTCGCCGCGCCGCGCGTGTGAGCCGCTGCCCTGCGGAGTGCGCGCCAGCAGCATGCCCAGCAGCGTCTCCGCCGCGGCCTGGTCCAGGCCCCCGGTGCGGCACAGGGTCTCGGTGGCCGCCTGCCACAGCGCCTCGGGATCCTCCCGCAGCTGGCGCCCTCGCCGCGTCAGGACCAGGCGGCGGCCCGACCGGCGCACCGCGCGCATCCCCCGCAGCGCCTGGTGCAGGGCGATCAGCTGGGTGGCGTCGGTCTCGCTGCGCGGTGGCTCGGGGATGGTCCGCCATCCGAAGTCCTCGCACATCTGGCGCACCACGCTCGGCGAGATGTAGCCGATCTGGGTGAGCGCGATCCCCTCCGCGGCCAGGTCCAGCAGCCGCTGGAGCGGCGCCATCGCGGCATCGGCGCCGCGCGGCACGTCCGCGCCCGCGATGATCTGGCCCACCAGCGGCCACAGGCGCTGGCGGTGCGGATGCGCGGACGAGCTCAGCCAGGCCCGCACCCGCTCCTCGCGTATCCGGTCCAGGTGGCTCAGCCCCCGGTTGTCCGGCTGGGTGAGGAACGACCGGGCGAACCGCTCCTGGGCGGGCCGCCACCCGCGCTTGCCGGGGCGCACGTCGCCCAGGGTGATCGCCAGCTCCAGCGCCGACGCGGTCTCGTCGCGGGCCACGATCTCGGCGTCGCCGACCGCCGTCCCCCAGGTCAGCTCGGGCAGGTCCGGCGGCTCCACGCCCGACTCCCACATGAGCCGTTCGTACATCGCCAGGCCCGCGGCGTGGTCCCCGCCGTAGACGGTGAGCAGGGCCGCCGTCTCCGGCGCCGAGCAGATCTGCGCGTACCGGTGCAGCTGGAGGAGGGCGAAGAGGTTGCCGAGGGCGCGGACCGCGAACAGCTGGTCCTCGGCGGAGTCGTGGAAGCGGACCGGTAGCTCGAACCAGCAGAACCGCTGGACGGCGTGCTGGTTGAGCCTCTCGAGCTCCTGCTCCGGAGCGAGCGTGTCCAGGGCCGACCGGGCCATGTCGGCCGCCCGCTCGTCCCGGCGTGCCAGCTCGGCGAGGGCGGACGCTACTGCTTCGCGCATGACGGGCGCTCACCACCTCCCCGCGTACCGGCGCCCGTTCCGCGTGGATGTGCCGCCGGGGGGCGCGATGCTTCGTTGTCGGTTCCTCGGCGGGCTGGCTGGACCCGCTGCGGAACTGTGCGTTTTCTACCCCGCAGGGCCCGAAGAATGCCACTGTCCAGGCGCGACATGCGCGCCTCGCGACGCCCGCCGGGCGGACGCCGCCTCACTTCGTGGAACCCGGAACGCACGGGGTTCAGGGCGTTCGCGGCGGGCTCCCGCCGCGGCGGCGAGGGGGTACGGGGGGAACGACCCGGCTCGCGGCGATCGTCGGCTCGGCGACCTCCACCGCGGAGCCGTCACGGCGGCGCACGGTGAGGACACCGTCGTCCCAGGACTCCACGACACCGACGATATCGGTGAACCCGCCCTCGGGGAGGCGTATTCGTACAGAGACTCGCCGACCGATGTCCGCAGGAGAGATCCTGTGGACGAGACGTCCTCCCATGTGCAAGGAAATGCCCCCCGATTGTGCGCTGGGTGTTCTCCGCCGTCATACTAGGAGTACGACATCTGTGCCAATTGCTTGCAGAGCCCGGGAACAGGGGCAGGGCGCCCGCACGCCGGTCCCGGCCCGGGGTCCGCGAAGATCCCCGCCTCCCCCGTGGGACGCGGGGGTGAGACAAGGAGTACGACGTGACCTACGTCATCGCGCAGCCCTGTGTTGATGTACTGGACAAGGCGTGCATTGACGAGTGCCCCGTGGACTGCATCTACGAGGGCGACCGCATGCTCTATATCCACCCGGACGAGTGCGTTGACTGCGGTGCGTGTGAGCCGGTCTGCCCGGTGGAGGCCATCTACTACGAGGATGACCTCCCCGAGCAGTGGTCCGACTTCTACAAGGCCAACGTCGACTTCTTCGACGACCTGGGCTCCCCGGGCGGCGCCTCCAAGGTCGGCAAGATCGACCGCGACCACCCGCTCGTGGCCAAGCTGCCGCCGCAGGCCGAGTAGCCCGGCGGAGCGCCGGGCGGGTTCCGGCGCTCCGAGGCCGGGGAGGACAACCGCGGCACCCCTATGGCGCAGAGGGTGCGCGGCCTCGCGCGGCCCGGCGTGGACGACGTGT